>JBCCOJ010000287.1:0-4023 GCA_039025415.1 Bacteroidota bacterium
GCAATAACACAATCGGCAAGTTTTAAAAATAACCGCTTAATGTGAATTTTCAATCTTGTCGGCTGCATTTGTTCGTTCAAAGAATGAAACCAAGCCAGATTATTATTTACGCCTAAAATTTTTCCAAAGAAAAGTGAAGGGTTTACATATCTAAAGTTTGAAATGACAACATCAGGTCTTTCTCTGTAAAACATCTTGAAAATTTCCCAATAATCCCTCAGAATACTCCGTCGTTGTTTGATTTCAATATCAAATGGCATATTCTCAGGTTGATGCGGAAATCGTTTTACACAAAACACCTTAACTTCATGACCGCTACATGAAAGCATTTCGCAAATTTCTGTAAAAAAGGCAGAAAGAAAACCTTGATTGAATGAATAAAGGAAAACAATTTTCAAAAATTACCGATAATCTATATTTGATTATTTATTCTCATTTTTAACGCGCAAACCTTCCAAGTTTTGGAATGGTGAAAGGGTAGAGCTTGAAATCATCTTTATTTTCTAAGAAAAGAAACTCAACAGTATTTCTCTGGAAAAGATTTTTATGTTCTTTATGATGCATTTTGCGAATATACACACAAACGAGTGACAAAAGTGACCCAAACAACCAAGAGTCAGTATCTTTTTTTGAAATTCCAATACAAAGATCGTAAATCCCTATAGATTTTATAATTGGGCAGCGTTCGTTTTTTATTGTTTCTGGCGTGCGGAAAATCCCCAGAAGGAATTTGGGCTATGTCCAAAAAATTACAAAGGGTTTTATAGTCGAAATTCTTTCCCTGTTCCATCATCAAAAAGTTTGGTTTATTATTAAAAAACTCAAGCACCTCTCGATTATGGTTTTCATAGACTTCAACATATCTTTTTTCATGACCTTCAGCACAGGGGACATTATAAATTTTCCTATGTAGTGGTATTCTAATTCTCGCAAAATACTTCACAACACTACGAATCCAATTGTCAGTCTCCCGCTTTGTCAGGATGAATTTAGCTTCAGGATATATTTCATATAAATCCTTGAACACTAATGGCCAAGGCATATCCTGAACGGCATCCCAATTTAATGTCTTTTTTTTGAGATATTCTTGCAAACGGCTCTTACTTTTAAAATCAAGTAGATGTTTATCACCACCGTAAACCCGATAACCGAGGTTTTTGAGGGCCTCCTCTAGAGAGGTTGTTCCTGTTTTATGAAAACCGATTATGAATACTTTAGTTTTAATAATATCCATGCTGACTTTTTCTAAATTTCATTTTCGACAAACAGCCATTAAATGCGCTGTTCCTTGAGAAATGTTATGCATGTTTTTGGATTGTAGCTTATTGATTCGGTTGGCGATAATTGTCGAAAATATTCTAAACGGTCTTTTTTTATCAAAACCTTTCAACCCCATTACCCTGTACTTACCCGTACTTACAGCATATTTGATTTCTACATATTCAAAATAACGTTCCAAAAGATAACTTAGCTCCAATTTGGTATAATGCCTTATATGATCTTTGTTCTTATTTGGGCCTTCATTTTTAATGAAATCACCATTGGGTGTAGTAAAATATGCCCAACCGCCTTTTTTAATAACCTTGCTTATATTTTCAACAAAAGCATTGTCCCTTGAAACGTGCTCTATAACTTCAACACAAACAACGGCATCGTAACTTTCATCTTTTAGTTTTGATTTGACCATGTCCTGAACGACCAAACTGGCTATATTTGAGCGCTTTTCTTTGATTGATTCTAAAATTTCACTGGTAAATCCTAAGTTCAAATCAGTGCGAGTTCCCTCCTCTTGAGGAATATCCAACAAAGTCACTTCTGCTTTAATACCGATAGTATAGGGCGATTTTCTTCCACCAACATCCAAAATACTAAATTTCTGATTACTCGAGTCTCTGGATTTTTTAACCAATTCAAGTATATCCTTTCTCACCGTTTGAAGATGAACCGTCATTAATGGCATACAAAACCATCTTACCCATTCGTACCATTTCATAGACTAACCAAAATGTTATATTATATAATCCTTTTGAATTTTCGTAGGCTATTTTTCACTTTTTAAACCTTTTTTTAATAGCGTTAAACTGGCTCTGGCTTAAAGTTTTTAAAAGTAATTGTTTCAGCCAAAAAAACCGTCTGTATTTGGTGCGGGTTTTCATCCAATAAGGAGACCATGATCGGTGTTTATCCGCATGTTTGTTTACCAATGATTCAATACGACTGTAATTTGCCGACCGCGCGTGTAAAATCTTCACCTTTAAGGGCGGGAACGAATTAAAAGTCTTAAATCTAAAATTATAAACTGGTGGAAGCACATAAATCTTTATATCATGATTTAACAAAGCCTCCATAAATGCTGGTTGATCACCTGAATATGAATCAGGATTTTTTTCATAAAGATTCTTCCATGCATTGAACACCTTTTTGATACGGTCATTTTTTTTGAAAACGATTACACCCGTATTATAAGGAATATAGCCCTTCAATTTTTTACCATCCAAAGTGATTTTTGAAATATCATTTGGCGAATGGCAAATCAATAAATCATAAAACTCAAGTATTTGAAAAAGCTCACTCGTCTCATCTGTAAAATAAGTGTCTGTATCAACAAAACAAGTCATTTCAAAGGGACTATTCAATAGCCCATTGACCTTAAATGCCAGCCCTTTTTTCCAATCGCTGCCATCTTGTTTATTTATCATAATGATTTTATCGAATACACTTTCTGAAATCTCACTATCAGTTATTAATGCGGTTTCCGCGTTTGGGAGATGCTTTTTCAAACTTTTTGCGGAGTTTTCCGCCTCCGCAATATATTTGGCTCCAGTTGCCACATACAAATAACCCTTAGTTATATTATTGTTCATAAAATCTTAGGAATTTCTCCAATTGCAAATCCAGATTAAATCGTTCTTTAACTCTTTTGGTGGCGTTTTTACGAATGTTTTCTTTTTGTTTTTGGTCTAATTTTATGACCTCAATGATTTTTTTTGCAAGTAAATGTGGTTCTCGCTTTGGTACTACCCAACCTGTTTCTTCATGGATTACATTTTCAGATAAACCCTCAGCGTTGCTCACAATGCAGAGTAAGCCAACAGCTTGAGCTTCCAAAACAGCGTTACAAAAGCCCTCTTCCAAACTATATTGGATGTAAATATCAGAATTCTGAAGATGCTCCTTGACTTCTTTTTGTTCTAACTTTCCCAAAAAAATGACGTTTTTGTTTAGTTCAAATTGATTGACTGCAAATTTTAATGGCAACATTTCGCTGCCATCGCCAATGATGTGGTATTTAAACTTTACGCCTTGATTCCTAAGTATGGACAACGCCTGTAAGGTATATTGCAATCCTTTAATCCAATGCAATCTTGCCACTGTCAAAATATTAACAGTTTTTGAGAAATTTGAAAGATTAGAGTTATTCCTTTTAAACAGATTCAAATCTATGGACGGTGGTATAACCTTTATATCTTGATTTTTGATTCCATATTTAATAAGTCGTTCTTTCATTTGATTTGATAGAACGTGATATTTTAGCGTTTTCTTAAATAATTTATTATAACAACCAGGGTGCTTAAGCGGAGATAAATATAAATCGAATCCGCGGAAGCTTACCGCCATTTTAGATCTGTTGGCTTCAGCGACATTCTCCTTATTGTTGGCCAGCATACCGTAACCAAAATGCAGCCAGTCTAGTTCTTCATTTAAAATGACCTCATTTATAATTATAGTTCTGAGACTATGATTCCAGGTTCTACCGTCTCTTCGTTCCAATTCAAACAATCTATAACTTTTTCTAGGATGAAAAAATGCAGATTTAAATGTTGCCTTAATAGCACCTAATAAAACAATAAAAGTATTTCCATTAAGTACTGTGTTAGAGACAGTCTTACAGATATATCCGGGCTTATCCTTTGGAGCATAATTAATAAATAGTATGACTTCATAACCATGCGCTTGAAGTCCGAGAATTTTATTTCTGAAAAAAGTCTCTGAGTAACCTGGAGGTGATGACAAAACAAGCCC
>JBCCOJ010000288.1:0-3980 GCA_039025415.1 Bacteroidota bacterium
TATCACTTTGATTATAAATTTTTTGAATTTTATAATCGAAAGTTTCTCTGCCGAAAGAGAATTGTCGTTTTTACCACTTATCTTATTTGCCGGTGGCGTATTCGCCCTTAACCACTTTGGATTAATTTCATTCTCAGATTGGATAAAAACGGCCTTTCAATCTATTTATGAACAGCCAATTTTTGTTGTGGTTCCTATCTTAATATTGGTTGCACTATATATTATCAATCACAGAATTCTTTCAAAAAAACTATACCTGGATAGTTCGCTCAAAACCGAAGCTGAAGTTGCAAATACATCTTCAATGGAATGGACTAAACGTTTTGGCGACATTGCTCCTTTTATGCAACTTGATATAAAGCTTATTTTAAGAAATAAAAGAACAAAATCATCCCTATGGATGTTACTGTTAGGCCTTTTGTACGGTCTGTTTTTTTATCCACAACCCACTTATCAAGGAATGCCCTGGTTTTTCGCCTTCATTGGTATTTTCGTAACGGGAATATTCCTAATTAACTTCGGGCAATTCATTCCTGCTTGGGATAGTGGCTATTATCGATTGTTGATGAGTCAAAATATCAAGTATGAGCAGTATTTAAAATCAAAATTCGTATTGATGACCTTGAGCGTAATTGTATTATTCGTCTTAAGTATTCCTTACGTTTACTTTGGTTGGAAGATTCTTTTGGCACATTTCGCCGCGGCAGTTTATAATATTGGTGTAAACACCCATGTTATTATGTATGGTGGTTCATTCAACAGAAAAAAAATTGACCTCAACCAGAAAGCCGCATTTAATTATCAAGGCACTGGGGCCGTCCAATGGCTAATCGGTATTCCGCTCATGTTGGTTCCGCTTGCCATATTTGGAGTGGCGTATTGGTTGTTGAATTTTGAAATTGCTTGTTTGATTTTAATAGTCATGGGGATTGTTGGTATTGTGCTACATCCTAAACTGATGGCCGCAATAACAGCTAAATTCCAGGATTCAAAATATAAAATGATTGATGCTTTCGCACAGGATAGTTAATTAAGAGTACTTAAAATTATCGGTGCTTTACGCTTAAATAAAAAATAACTCATTGACATAAAAGATGATACATACTGAAAACCTAACAAAAGCCTACGGTTCCAAGACCGTTCTTCAAATAGAAAAACTTGACATCCCTAAAGGACAAAGCTTTGGACTTGTGGGAAATAATGGTGCAGGCAAAACTACTTACTTTAGTTTATTACTTGATTTAATTAAACCAACAACAGGTTTTATTAAAAACAACGAAGTTGAAGTACATAAGAGTGAGGCCTGGAAACCGTTCACCTCTGCTTTTATTGATGAAAGCTTTCTTATCGGATACCTAACTCCAGAGGAATATTTCTACTTTATTGGTGAACTTCGCGGACAGAACAAAGCAGATGTAGATGCTCTGGTTGCCCAATTTGAAGATTTTTTCCATGGTGAAATTCTAAACCAAAAAAAATACCTTAGGGATTTAAGTAAGGGTAATCAGAAAAAAGCAGGTATCGTTGCCGCGCTTATAGGAAATCCAGAGGTTATTATACTGGATGAACCTTTTGCCAATCTAGACCCAACCACCCAAATTAGATTAAAAGGAATAATTAAAGACCTAGCCGAAACTAAAGGCGTGACTGTCTTGGTGTCTAGCCATGACTTGCTGCACGTAACTGACGTTTGCGAACGTATTGTCGTTCTAGAAAAAGGAGAAGTCGTGAAAGACCTAGCAACTAATGAGGCAACCTTAAAAGAACTCGAGGCTCATTTCTCAGGTGGGGAGCTGGTTTAAAATTTCTATAATAATCTTGCAGTGTTACCTGTCTGAATAAAAGTAAATCTGCAAGATTAGCTTCAAATTTCCATAGAACATATGTAATAAAAGTTTGCTGCTCGCCCCCCCCTGTCTGTCGGCAGACAGGTTTGCGATAGAAATACACCCATAATCCAAAAACTTCCTTATTTTTACCCCAACGTATAATAAGTCTAACTATTTAGTGTTATACCTATTGCGATAAAAACTTAACCTTTTGAAGTCAGCCAGTAAAATCCTAATTGCATTTGGCCTCCTTTTTCTTGTGAGCAATTGTTCGAGAAAAAAGGATCGCTGGCTCAATAGGAACTTTCACGCCATGGGCACCTATTACAATATTCTTTACAACGGGAATATTGCTTTAGAAAATGGTCGCGCAACGGTTGATAATGCCGCTACAGATAACTATTGGGAACTTCTTCCGGTAGAGCGTATGGAGAGTCAAGACGATGCCTTTCTGCCAGGTCAAGCACGTAATCAAGACTTTGAGCTTGCAGAGACCAAAGCCATAAAGGCCGTTCAAAAACATGGGATGAACATAAAGGGTAAGGAATACAACCCTCAAATTGACGAAGCTTATCTTTTATTGGGTGAAGCGCGTTACTTCGACCAACGATTTATTCCTGCACTTGAGGCATTCAATTACATACTTTACAAATATCCAACAAGTGACAAAATCAATACCGCTAAGGTTTGGCGCGAAAAGACCAATATGAGGTTGGACAATAACGACCTAGCCATTGAAAATCTAAAACGATTGTTAGAACAAGAGGAGCTTGAAGACCAAGACCTTGCCGATGCCTCTTCCACTTTAGCACAAGCTTATATAAACACAAAATCAAAGGATAGTGCAATAGCCCAATTAAGAATCGCTTCAGAATTTACCAATAAGAAAAAAGAAGAGGCGCGCTTCCATTATATTATCGGGCAACTTTACAATGAATTTGGTCAAATTGACAGTGCAAATCTAGCCTTCGATCATATCATCGAGATGCACCGCCAAATCCCCAGACCCTATTATATTAACGCCCATTTGGCAAAGGTCGCTAATTTTGATACCATCAACGGTAACGAAATTGAGTTTATCGAACACTTAACCGATTTGGAGGAGGATCGGGAAAACCGTCCTTATTTAGATAAAATCTTTTATCGTATTGCAGAGTTTCATCGCAGTAAAGGTCGAGATTCATTGGCTATAGCCTATTATAATAAATCTTTACGACAGGGCACTGCCGACAAGGATTTAAAAATAAGAGACTATGAAACACTAGGTAATATGTTCTTCGATAAAGCAGAATATAAAACCGCAGGTGCCTACTATGACAGTACAATGTCTAACATGAAGCTTAACTCAAAACCTTATCGGATAATAAAACGGAAACGTGAAAACCTTGATGATGTCATTTTTTATGAGGATATCGCTCAAGCCAATGACAGTATCTTGCAACTAGTAAGTTTTACTGAAGAAGAACGTCTTGCATATTTTACCAAATACACAGAAAAGCTAAAGGTAATTGCTGAGGAAGAGGCTAAAAAAGCAGAAGCTGAAAAACGTCGCAATGCGATTTCGCAAAATTCAGCCAATACCAATCAGTTAAGTAAAAACTCGAGAACTAAGGCTACAATTGGCAATCCAGGGAAACAGAGTTTTTATTTCTATAATCAAACTACCGTTTCATATGGCAAAAATGAGTTTCTGCAAATTTGGGGCGATCGAGAATTAAAGGATAATTGGAGACTGTCTAGCACCAAGAAAAATAATTCTGTAACGGTTCAAAACGACAGCTTGGTAGATTCTGATGAAATAGACCCGCTGTTTTTACCAGATACCTATATCAGTCAAATCCCGACTGAACAAATCGTAATAGACAGTTTAGCAAAGGAGCGTAATTTCGCTTACTATCAATTAGGGAGTATTTATAAGGAAAAATTTCGGGAATTTGAGTTGGCTAAAAATAAATTGGAAGCGCTTTTAGGAAATAACCCAGAAGAGCGACTAGTCTTGCCATCTAAATATAATTTGTATAAAATATACATTGAACTTGGATTGAGCGCCGAGGCCGAAGCGATGAAGCAAGAAATAATTACCAACTATCCTGACTCCCGCTACGCTGAAATTTTACTAAATCCAGAAGCTGGTCTTAGTTCAGATGAAAA
>JBCCOJ010000289.1:0-3937 GCA_039025415.1 Bacteroidota bacterium
ACTTGTGCATTATTAGGTTGTAATTTTAATGCGCTTTTGTAATGATCTTCGGCTAGGGCATACTTTCCGTGCTTGGTATTAATTGCACCCAACTTGAGATTTGCATCAAAACCTTCGGTTCCTAGAGAGTTTGTAATAAGTTGTTTTGCCTCTTCATATTTGTATTGGTTTAAAAAATTATCGCTCAAACTCTTATCGGGTTTTGACCAACTGCCAATCAACTTTTTAGCTTTATTATATTGGTAGAAGGCGCTATCGTATAATCTTTCCATGGTATAAATATCACCAAGAGCGTTATGGATATATGCGGCTCTTGGCTCAAGTTTTAAAGCAGTTTGCAGTTTGCTTTTAGCTGAACGTAATTTTTGATAGTTTTTACTTTTTATGGTGTCATAGGACTCAAGTAAAAGCTTAGAAGCCAGAATACGGTTGTACAAAAAACTATCTTTACCCATTAATTCCAAACATATTTCCAAATGTTTGGATTGCTTATTAAATTCCTTAGTCGACGGTAGGGCGGTAGACTCATTTATGTAGGCGTTTATGAGTGTCTGAGCTTCGTAGGACAGCGTGGTAAGTAAGGTGCTTTCCATCTTATCGAGATATGTCTTTGGAAGCTCAGCTTTTTTTGAGGCCATCTTAAAAATTTCGTAGGCAGCCTTGGATTTACCAAAGTATAATTGATTTTGAATCGCCTTTTTGAAATCCAAAATAATGCCGTCAAAATCTTTTTTCTTTAAATCTAAATCAATACCCCGAGCTGCAACTTGTTTTGTTGACTTTACTTCACCACTCAATCTCTCGAAGGCTATCTTGTTTTCCTTTTTTAAAGCTTTGAACTGGGCCCTATCATTTTTTGTTCGTATTACTGGAGTTTGGGACTGATTAAGCTTTTTTGAAACCAAGTTGTTTACATTATTGTATAAATAATCATCTAATTCCCTGTAGATGATTGAATTGTCTGTATTGGTATCAGCCTCACCTGATAATCCCTTAACTAAAAAATAAGTGAAGTAACCGTGATTTAATTCTCCGCTTTCATAGGACAGTTCATTGGAACCACAGCTAAGAATTTTAGTGGAATTTTCAAACATGGCTTGAATGGTACCCATATTTTTGTGGGTTCCTTCCTCGAACAAAAAACCAGAGCGGCATGCGTCCAAAATCAAAGTGACTTTTACTTGATTTTCGGATAATTTTTTGATAATGGTATTTAATAATTTGAGGGATAGTACGCCTCCAGAATAATATTCTTGACTTGCATTAGCATCGGCCGCTAAAAGGAAGCCTTCTTGTTCACCAAAATCATCAACAACATCACCATGTCCGGCAAAATAAATATATAGGTGGTCGCCACTGTTTAAGTTATTATATAACTTTTTTAAGGCACTTACTATGCCAAGAGCAGCGGCATTTTCATTTAATAGAAGTTGTATATTTTCATTGGGAATACCTTCAATTTGGTTAAGATAATTTTTAAATAAAGCAGCATCGTTATCAGCATAATTAAGCTTTAAGCTCTTCTCTAAATAGTTTGAGACGCCAACAATCAATGCCCGTTTTTCTCCCGATGGATTTTCAATTTCTGAGGGTTTAGACCCTCGAGAATCAATTTGCGAAAAACCAAAAGACCAATAAACTATTATTAAACAGAAAATGAAAACCTTCATAATACCAAATTCACATTCAACTATATGCTTTAAAATTTACTTTTATGTACCTTAAAACTTTAAATAAATTACGTCTTATAATTATTCAAACAAAACAAACGCCACCTATTTCTCGAGATTGGTTGTATCTAAACATTGTTGCGGTTTTATTGATTTTGAAGACTTGTATGGCATTATTGATGGTTTTCCATAGTATGTGAAATAATGCCATAAATTCGGAGTTCAAATTACAACCTTTAATAGCCATAAAAATTAATCAACCTATATAATATAATATTTACCACATCACAAAATCAAATTCAATATTGCCCTGTCTGCTGGTGGGTTTTTGTTTTCCATTGGTCATTCGTTCTACTTCCTTGCTCACAAATTCCTTTAGCTCTGCAACACTAACCTTATCATCTTGATTATAATCGGCGTAAGGGTAATCAAAAGACCCCAGTTTTGTTATTATTTTAAAATGGGCTGCAGCAGATTTACTATTTTTTAGTTCATTGTCATATAGATTATCAAATTCTTTATTGTAGGATAAACCTTTTAGTAGGCAATAGGTAAAAATGCCATTTTGCCAGCGGTCGCTTTCCAGCGCATAGCTGTTTCCAGTAGCAGCTGAAATAACTTGTATACCAGAACCTCGGCTTACATCTGCAAATAGCTCTTTCATTAATTCGAAACTATTTTGCAGACCTACTTTATTCTTATTGTTTTGTGATTTACCAATCGAACCTCGGGCAGTCACAACCACATTTGTAGCTAGACTTTCGGTTACTTCTTCTTCTTCTTCTTCTGAGTTTTTATCCACCTCACCGCTATGACAGGCATCAATTAGCAATAATTTGTGTTTGGAATTGCTTTGTTGTAATATATTCTCAATTTCCTTGAAACTGATGCCTCGTTGTTCTGGGGCGTTAAAATCTAAATCCTGTGCTGCATAATAAAAATCTTGATTTTTATCTAAAACTCCGTGTCCTGATATAAAGAGAACCACCCTATCATTAGGTTTTGCTCGACTAAAAAATTGCGCTACTTTATGCAGATTTTCTTTTTTAACCTCCTCATCAAAAAGGGAATCCGTATATATTTTTCGATAGGTATAATCATTAATAACATAGTCTAATTCATCATCATTGGAAGGAATGGTGTCTGAAATCGTATAATTTTCCGAGATATGATTTTTAGATAAAAATTTGAGTATGTCTCTACCATCTTTCTTGGCATACCTCAATTTATAATCATCATTTTTATAATCATCTACAGAAATGGCAAAGGCATACAAATCGTATTTTTCATCTATATCACCTTTTTTACTAACCTTATAGGTGAGTACATTCGATTTTAATCCATTAGTATCGGTTACAAAAAACTCAATGGTATTTGTGCCTTTAACAAGACTTACTGGTACTTTAAGTCGAAATCTTTTAGGGGTGTTCTTTAAAACAGTGCTGTCTTGTGGATTGCGTAATTGTAAGGTAAGGTCAAAAATGCCAGTTTTTTCGGTAGTTATACCCACACTTTTTGTAGTTGGAAACTTAGTAGTAAAATCCTGAATTTGATTGTAATTCATCTTTAAAATAGGAACTCCGTTTAGGTAACCTTCCAACTTTTTAATCTGGGTATCTCTGCCATTTATTTGTAGTAAATAGTTTAAAGTATCTTGCTCCGTTACCGAAACAATACTATCGTTTAAATCAAAAATTTCTGGACTTAGTTTTTTAGAATTTTGACGAACAAAGCCATATTTTTTATTTCTTTTTTGTTGTACCAGTTTTAATACGTCAAGATATTCCTTATCATCACTTTTTAAATTATTGATTATAGAAATGGGATTGTTAAATTCTAAATCGTAATGGGAAGATGAAAACAGCTTTTCATTTTTTCGAATTCGGATTAAATCATAAAGTCCTTTATTTCCGGTATAATTATTTTTATCTGTGAAAAACAAATAATTACCAGAAGGTGAGGTGTCGGAATTGCTATATATCAAATACGTATTTTCAATTTCTGAAGGAATGATAATCACACCATCCGCCAAGAGCTGTAAATAGCGCTCTCTCTTCGCGTCATACACTACATCAATTATCGAGGTATAGGCCTTTAATGTTTTAACTAACTCTCTATTTGCATTGTATATCAAAATATTACCTTTGGAAGTGAAAATCGCCAATTGCCCATTTTTGATGTCCTTTATTTCCTTAACACCTTTGGGAATAGTCAAATATTCCTTACTGATTCCTTTTAAATTCCACTTATAAATAGTGTTTCCTGAG
>JBCCOJ010000290.1:0-3881 GCA_039025415.1 Bacteroidota bacterium
ATTGGATCATGAATATTATGTAAGCGTGACCCAAATCGAGTACGTAGCGGAAAAGAAAAGCATACAAATAATCACTAAAATTGATTTTGACGATTTAGAGTATACAATTAAAGAGCGTAATGATGTTCCTCTGGATATGACAAGTCTTGACGAAAAGCCAGACGTTAAACAGTACATTTATCGATATTTAAAATCAAAATTGAAATTCAAGATTAACGATGCAAGTGTTAATTACGATTTTCTTGGAAGGGTATATGACAATGACGAAGTCATCTGTTATTTAGAAATCACAGATATTGATTACTTAGATTCGATTTCGATTGAGAACAACCTTCTTTTTGATAACTTCCCAAATCAACGCAATATTCTAAGGCTTAAACTCAAAACAGACAGATACAGTTTTTTGTGTACGCCGCAAAAATCTTTTTATAAAGTGAAATTAAATTGAATTTCCTGTATTGATGCTATAGAATTTCGATGCTTTCTAATAATTAAATATAAACCAATTCAAAACTTAAAAACGACCTTTAAAACGATAACTATTAAATTATGAAAATTCTAAAATTTCTTTGTCTTTCCTTAATATTTGTGGCATCTAATGCAATTGCACAAGAAGAGGAAAAGGAGACTAAAAAACCTGGTCATACCAATCAAAATAAATTCAAGCAACTTTATGACGAGTTTGCTACCCCAAATATGTTTAGAACTGGTTCTGGTGCACCCGGTCCAGCTTATTATCAGCAGCAAGCAGATTATAAAATGGATATTGAAATAAATGATGAAACTGCGGTATTGAGCGGTAACGAAACCATCACTTATACCAACAACTCACCAGATGTTCTTAAATATTTGTGGGTTCAGCTTGATCAGAACGTTCGCGAAAAAGACAAGCCAGACATTAATTCAAGTAGAATAACTCCAGCCCTTACGCCTTCTCGATATGCTTCCGCTTATCTCGAAGATGATTTTGACGGTGGGTTTAATATAGAAAAGGTAACTACCCCAGATGGTAAAGCATTACCTCATATGATTAACCAGACCATGATGCGCATTGAGTTACCTGAGCCTATGAAGACCGGAGATAAATTTTCATTTAGCATTAAATGGTGGTATCAAATCAATAATCACGTTACCGATGGTGGACGTTCTGGATTTGAACTTTTTCCTGACGGAAACAGAAACTACGTTATAGCGCAGTTTTATCCAAGAATGGCCGTTTACAATGATGTAGAAGGATGGCAGAATTCACAATTCTGGGGTCGAGACGAGTTCGCATTGCCCTTCGGAAATTTTGAGGTAAATATTACGGTTCCTGCGGATCACTTATTGGATGGTACCGGAAGGTTAATGAACAGAAAAGAAGTCTTTTCAAAAGAAATGATGAAGCGTTACGAAAAAGCTAAGAAATCTTATGATGAACCCGTAATTATCGCTTCTCAGGAAGAGGCTGAAAAGCGCGAGAAAGGACAATCAAAAAAGAAAAACACGTGGAAGTTATACGCAGAAAATGTTCGTGATTTTGGTTTTGCCACATCAAGAAAATACATCTGGGATATGATGGCTGTGAAAGTTGGTGGAAAGGACGTTATGGCGGTTTCCCTATATTCTAAGGAAGGTAATCCGTTATGGGAGCAATGGTCAACAAAAGCGGTTGCAAGTACTTTGAGGTCTTATTCAAGAATGACCTTTGATTATCCTTACCACAAGGCAATTTCAGTTCACGCTAGACGTCAAGGTATGGAGTATCCGATGATTTGTTGGAATTACGGACGCCCTGACGAAAATGGAAATTACGACGATAGAACTAAATATGGAATGATTAGCGTTATTATCCATGAAGTTGGGCACAACTACTTCCCAATGATCGTAAATAGTGATGAACGTCAGTGGACTTGGATGGATGAAGGACTAAATACATTTGTTCAGTATGTTGCTGAACAAGATTTCGGTGAATGGTATCCAGCGGCTTTATCTCCTGGGGACGATAAGTATCCATCACGTCGTGGACCTGCAAAAAACATTACGTATTACATGGGTGGTAACCAAGATTATATCATGCCGATTATGACCAAGGGGCTAAATACTTACCAGTTTGGTAATAACGCCTACGGAAAACCGGCCACCGCTTTAAATATTTTAAGGGAAACCGTAATGGGACGCGAGCTTTTTGATTATGCCTTTAAGGAGTATGCGCAGCGCTGGATGTTCAAACACCCAACCCCAGAGGATTTCTTTAGAACTATGGAAGATGCTTCGGCCTTTGATTTAGATTGGTATTGGAGAGGATGGTTTTACACCACTGATTGGGTTGATATTGGTATCAAGGATGTGAAAAAATATTACGTGTCTTCCAAACCTAATCAATACGCAAAAAATTATGCTTCAAGCAGAAATCTTGATTTGAGCACCTTGGATTTGGTTTATCTTGCTGAAGAAGGGGATGAGGATTTTGATGAAAACTTAAAATCGGGGACACCTGAGGAAAATTCTGCTACGTTAAAGGAATATATGATGGATAATTTTACGCCTGAGGAGCGAAAGAATATCAAAAACCCAAAGTACTTCTATAACGTTACGTTCGAAAAGCCAGGTGGATTGGTCATGCCAATTATCGTAAAGTATAACTATGCTGATGGTACTTCTGTTAAGAAAAAGTTCCCTGCGCAGATTTGGCGATATAATGAAAACCAAGTTAGTAAGGCAATAGCCTCTGAGAAAGAGATTGTATCTTTTGAACTTGACCCAGATTTAGAAACGGCAGATATTGATACGTCAAATAACTTTTGGCCACAAGAGGTAACTGAAAGTAAATTTGAAACGTTTAAAAAAGGGTTGAAAAACTAAATAAACGTCTGAAAATATGTTTGAAAAAGCCGACTTATGTCGGCTTTTTTTATCCCTTTCTATCAGGTTTGTATCTGTTATTTTAAGTCAACTTTCAATAAACTTAATTATCAACTAAGTATATTTGCGTAGTGATACAACCAGCAACATTCTTATTTATTGGAACCACCGAGGTCATTTTCATTCTACTTATTGTAGTTCTGGTTTTTGGTGCCGATAAGCTCCCTGAAATCGCCCGCGGTATGGGTAAAGGTATGCGTATGCTTCGGGATGCCTCTTCAGATATAAAATCTGAAATTACCAAAACAGCCGAAAATCAAGGTATTGATACCGATATCGCAAAAGACGTGAATGCTGAAATCAACAAGGTAAAAGACGAGCTTGAGGATTTTACGGGTTCGGTAAGTCGTGGAGCAAAATAATTACTCAAAGAGATTTAAATTGAAACATCTAATTATTAAAATCTCCATACTTCTGATTTCTTTCTTGTTAGTTATGGAATTACTTTATTCATTAAAAAGGCTTTTAAAGAATATATAGAATCTATTATCGTTTTAGATTTGCTTCAGTATTTTTTTACGATTGTTGGATGTCTATTTATTTATGGTATTTTAAATAAATATTTGGCAAGAATTAAATCTGATGGAAGAAACTTAAATAGTTCAATATAATGATTACACTGACACCTCAATAGACAGATCTATGTCTTCCAAAGATTCTAATTCATATTCAATATAAGCTGAATTTGTATTCAAACCTTTTGCCTTAAGAACTAAAAAATTTTCAGGTGGCCTAAAGTCAGAAAACAAAAGGGATTCTGTACTAGAAAGCGCAAAAATAGGAAATAGATTTTCTTCGTTTTTTTGGACCTATAGTTTATATCTTGCCTTTTTTCTGCCTATTGAATTGAGAATTTTGAAAATTACTTTTGATTTACCTTTTACATTATTGATTTCTGAAAATTCGAGTTGATAGTTTTGGTTTTTATTTTTTAACAGTGAACTACTCAAATATTCAAATTTTAAATTTTCTTTATC
>JBCCOJ010000291.1:0-3866 GCA_039025415.1 Bacteroidota bacterium
ATACTTGCTTTTAATGAAAATTATCTCTCTGAGGATTTATATAAGACGTTAGAAACTAAAATCATTCAATTACAAAAAATGATTTCAAGATTTCAATCAGGTTTAAATATTTAAGTCCTGACTCATGAAATCTTGGTTCTTGGCTCGTGGTACTTGGTCCAAAATAAAATTTAATAATAATAAAACATCGATAAAATGATAACAGCAGAAAAACAGAATCTCCTCCGTGGCGGTCAATTCTTAGTAAAAGAAACAGATTGCCAAGACGTCTTCACACCAGAAGATTTTACCGAAGAGCAAAACATGATGAAAGAAGCGGTCATGGAATTTAATGATCGTGAAATTATTGCCCACAGGGAGCGTTTTGAAAATAAAGATTTCGCATTTACCGAAGAATGCATGAAAAAAGCTGGTGAGCTTGGATTTTTGGGCGTTGCGGTGCCCGAAGCCTACGATGGACTAGGGATGGGATTTGTTTCAACCGTTTTAACATGTGATTACATTTCATCAGGTACCGGTTCGTTCAGTACTGCCTTTGGCGCACACACCGGTATTGGTACTATGCCCATTACTCTTTACGGAACCGAGGAACAAAAACAGAAATATGTACCCAAATTAGCCACAGGTGAATGGTTTGGTGCTTACTGTTTGACTGAGCCAGGCGCTGGTAGTGATGCCAACTCAGGTAAAACAACAGCTGTTCTTTCTGAAGATGGAAAGAGCTATAAAATCAACGGACAAAAAATGTGGATCTCTAACGCTGGATTTTGTCAATTATTCGTCGTTTTTGCGCGAATTGAAAATGATAAAAACATTACTGGTTTTATAGTGGAGAATAATCCTAAAAATGGAATTACCATGGGTGAAGAAGAGCACAAACTCGGTATTCGCGCCTCCTCAACCCGTCAAGTATTTTTTAATGACACCTTTGTACCAGTTGAAAACATGTTAGCAGGTCGTGGCGAAGGTTTTAAAATCGCCATGAATGCCTTAAATGTTGGCCGTATCAAACTAGCTGCTGCGTGCCTGGATTCACAGAGAAGAATTATTACCAAGGCTGTAAAATATGCCAACGAAAGAAAACAATTCAAGACCCGTATTTCAGATTTTGGGGCAATTAAGTCTAAAATCGCAGAAATGTCTGCAAGTGGATACGCTGGAGAATCGGCAACTTACAGAGCCTCTAAAAATATTGAAGACAGAATAACCTTGAGACAGGAGGCAGGAAATACGCATCAAGAAGCTGAGCTAAAAGGTGTTGAAGAGTACGCCATCGAGTGTTCGATACTTAAAGTTTCAGTTTCTGAAGATGTCCAGAACTGTTCTGACGAAGGTATCCAGATTTTTGGCGGTATGGGCTTTTCAGAGGAGACGCCAATGGAAGCTGCTTGGCGAGATGCTAGAATTGCAAGAATATATGAAGGCACTAACGAAATCAACCGAATGCTATCAGTTGGGATGTTAGTGAAAAAAGCAATGAAAGGTCATGTTGATTTATTAGGCCCTGCGCAAGCAGTACAGGAAGAATTAATGGGCATCCCGAGCTTTGACACTCCTGATTATTCTGAACTATTTGCAGAAGAAAAGGAAATGGTAAAAAAATTGAAAAAGACCTTTTTGATGGTTGCAGGAGGTGCAGTTCAAAAATTCGGACCAGATTTAGAAAAACACCAACAGCTACTAATGGCTGCTGCTGATATCTTAATTGAAATCTATATGGCCGAATCTGCAATTTTGAGAGCTGAAAAGAATGCCAAGCGTTTTGGTGAGGAGGCACAATCTGCTCAAATTGCCATGGCTAAATTATATCTTTACAATGCAGTGGATATTGTAACCAAGAAAGGTAAGGAAAGCATTATTTCCTTCGCTGAAGGCGACGAGCAACGTATGATGCTTATGGGGCTCAAACGTTTTACGAAATATCAGAATTATCCTGACATTGTTGATTTAAGAAACGAAATAGCCGAAAAAGTCAAGGCCGAAGAGAAATATTGTTTCTAAGATTTTAGGTTAACGTGGTTTCAGTGAGTTAATACTTGCTGAGTAAGTAAAAAACCAATTCTTATCGAGTGCCATCGATTTGAATTGGTTTTTTGTTTTTGAAGTGGAAAAACCTCAAAGGTTTTCCTCCTTCGCCAACCTAATTCGCCGAAATGCTACGAAGGCCGAAAGGCTTCGGAGGACAAGTAAAAACCTTTGAGGTTTGGATTAGGGAGACCTTTCAGGTTTTGGAAACCTGAAAGGTCTAATCAGAGGGTTTTTGAAACCTTTGAGGTTTGAATGAAAAAAAGACCTCACAGGTTTTTGAAACCTGTGAGGTCTGATAAAAAGTTTTTTTTACCTAAAGGATTTAATGATTTATTAAGGCTGGGACACAACACCCAATGTGTAAAGCTGCTCCATAGTTGGTGTTTCACTACCACCCTCAGGCTCTAAAGTAATACCAAATGCCTGACTTTCATTGTCATTCTTAATTTCGAAAATCTTGTCCTTATCTGTATTAAAAGCGTCTACTGTGCCGAGGCTTGTTGGCGTTAAAGGGTCTAATTTGAGTGACCAGAGCTGATAAACTTTTCCAGCCGGCGCATCGGGTAAGCCTTGTCCGTCAAGATAGATGGTATTATCTTTCTTGTTCCAATAGACCTTGGCGTAAGTATTTTCAAAATTAGCTTGCCCTCCCAACGACACTGTTATAACGTCCTTATCTGTAATGGCCTTTAATAATTCTTCGGTTTCGGCTAGGTCTGTCCTACTATCCTCTAATTGGGTTTCTAAATAATTTTTTTCAATATTTACGTTAGTGACTTCCGTTTCCAATTGATTATTTTGGTTAAACGTCCAGAGTAAACCAGCACCAAGTAAAACTGCAGCAGCCCAACCCAGGTAATGCACATAATTAGTTTTTTTCCTATCAATAGATACAACTTTGACGTCGTTATCACCTAACTTCAATCTATCTTTAATTGAAGTAAATAAATTATTTCTGGATATAGGAGCCACTGACTGAGTCAATCGTATCACTGCAGATTCAATCTCAAGCACTTCCTGTAATATTTCAGGATGTTTAATCATGAGTTCATAAACTTCCCTATTTTCAGGTTCACTAAGTTGACCCGCAACATACAACTCTAAAACACCAGATTCTATGTAGTCTTCTATATTCATTGTTCTACCAGCATTACTCTCAACTGCTTAATACAATTACGATTTCTAGTTTTAATGGTACCGATTGGTATGTCGAGCTCTTCTGATGTTTCTTTTTGGGTAAAGCCTTTAAAATAAAGAAACTCTATAATTTTTTTGCATTTTTCCTCTAAAACCTTGACGTACTTTTTTATTCCAATAGCGTCCGTCTTTCTGTCAAGATTCTCATTGTTTTCTAAAATATCTACGAAGAAATCAGAATTGAGGTTTTTATTTGAATTTTTAAATGCCTTAGATCGTGTTTTATCAATGGCTGCATTGCGGGAAATATTTAACAACCAAGTAAAAAATCTGCCCTTGCTGGAATCATAACTTCCAGAATTATTCCATGCTCTTATGAAGACGTCCTGCATCACCTCTTCAGCAATATCATGACTTCTAACGATATTGTAAATTACACCATGCATGCTTTCACTATACATGCTATAAAGCTTTTCGAAAGCCTTTTCGTCCTTTTTTTGAAAATTTGAAACTAAGGTTTCGAGTTCCATATATATTGTAAATATTTAGTTAAGTGGTTTATTGCGATAGCTTAAATCTACAAACAGACCCTGTAAACAAGTAGTGAAATAGAAAAGGCTCACAGTACATTTTTCATACTGAAAATCATAATATAGCTAGTGGTGTACCTGACAACTTCAATGAAATCAATGTTTAATGCG
>JBCCOJ010000292.1:0-3865 GCA_039025415.1 Bacteroidota bacterium
ATAGAACAAATAAAATAGTTTTACTTAAAATATGATATTCAGACATATCAATGATTTCTTATCAGTTCTAAAGCCCTAAAATTCAAAAAGGCTACATAAAAATAACTTAATCGTAACATTAAGAAAGAACTGACAGCGTTTTTTTTCATGAACTTCCCTTTATGAAAAAAATCCAAACCATTGCTTTAGTCGCACTCTTATTGATTTCAGTTTCCTGCAAAAACGATAAAGGCTATTCTAACCAAGAAGATAACTTAGATAAAACCTCACAAGCAGAACCTTTAACGCGTTTAACCGGAGAAGAACTCTCGAAAATGTATTGCAACGGTTGTCACGAGTATCCCGAACCAAAATTATTGAATAAGGACACTTGGAAGAATTATATGCTCCCCAGAATGGGTTATATGTATGGCATTTACAAAACAAAAAAAGAATACGAGGCGCTTTTTGAAAACAATCAAGGTGGTGACATTGTAAAAGACAGTGGTCTCTTCCCAAGTTCACCTACCATTGATAGCCTGGCATGGAATAAAATAGAAGACTTTTATTTAAAAAATGCGCCTGAAAATCTTGAATTACCTCCAAAAAAACAAATCATAAAAAAACTTAATCAGTTCACTACAATTATTCCAGAGCAAAAAGTCGGTGTGCCTAGTTCTACGATGGCTCAATTTTCAGAAGATGGACAAATATATTTAGGAGATGCAATGACCAAAAGCTTTTCCGTTTTTTCAACCGATTTAAAACTTCTAAGCACAGGAAATGTACAGGAAGGTGCGGTCAGCCTTTACGATGGAGATGATTCATTTTGGCTAACGGTTATGGGTAGTTTTTCCCCAACCGATGCGCCTTTGGGATTAATTGCAACGCTTCCAAAAAAACAGGGAGAATCAGCAAGTGTACCAATCAAACAACTCCAGAGACCGGTACACAGTGGTTACGGCGATTTGGATAATGATGGCGATATGGATGTTGTGGTGTGTGAATTTGGCAAATGGACGGGAGCATTATCAGTCTTTTTGAAAAATGACAATGGGTACGAAAAGAAAATACTACTTCCCGCCCCAGGCGCGATAAAATCCTATCTCAAGGATATGAATAATGATGGCCATTTAGATATAGTAGCCCTTTTTGCCCAAGGTGCCGAAGGTATCGACATTTATTACAATGATGGGAAAGCCAATTTCAAAAGAGAGCGCGTTTTAAAATTTTCGCCATCAATGGGCGGTAGTTTTATGAATCTAATGGATTATAATGACGATGGCTACTTGGACATTCTATTTACTGCTGGAGATAATGCAGATTACAAACCCGTTCTTAAGCCTTGGCACGGCATCTATGTTTTTGTAAATGATGGTAAAAACAATTTTGAGCAAGAATTATTCATCCACCATAACGGGGCCTATAATGCCGTTATCGAAGATTTTGATGGGGATGGCGATAAAGATATTGCGGCTATCTCTTTCTTCCCTGATTGGGTTGACGTACCCGAGGAAAGTTTCGTTTATTATGAAAATAATGGGGAAAACAACTTCAGCAATTTCACCTTTCCCGAAGTCAACAAAGGCCGTTGGGTAGTAATGCATAGCTCTGATTATGATAAAGATGGAGATGTAGATTTAATCCTAGGGTCTTTGGCATTTGAAGTAATCCCTAAATTGGGCTACGTTGAAAAATGGATACAAGGGGGTATTCCTTTTGTCGTTCTTCAGAACAATAAATTCTAAATATGCTGTTTAAAATGCTTCTAAATAGATTTTCTAGTTTTTATGATTTCCTTAAGGAAAAGACTTTGGCATGGAGCCCTTTCCATCGCTTAACAACCATTTTTGCTCATAAAGGGTACTTCTCATTGGCAAGCAATAGCCGTTTGGTTTGTTAAAAAAATGTAAAATTTACTTTTGCTGTTTCACATTTGGGTTAACGTTTTATAAACATGCTTAACCTTTTGTTTGCGTTTTCATAAAATTCAATTGAGTTAATAATTACAGTCTGTGTCTAATTTCGGATTGTTCTTTTAATTAATTAATTCATTAAAATTTAAAACAACCTAAAAAATGAAAACCAAATTACTTCTAATGTTTATGTGTTCAATTGGTATTTTTTCCATGGCACAAAGCGATTTCCCGGCTACCTTAGTAGACCCGGAATGGGGCGCAACCCAAGTTGTCGTTCCTCCCTCACCGTTTCAATATCAAGTGCTCTTTGTAGGAGGCGATGATATGGTACAAACTGGTAAAAATGAAGAAGTGCCAGCTAAGCAGTGGCATGACTTCATCGGTTTCACCCCTGTAACTTCAGATGATTGTGTTGATGATGTCAATGCTATCGGTTGGGTTTCTGTTAATCACGAGCGCATCGTTTCTGACGATAAGATTGGTGATGGCGGCGGTATGACTACCTTTTTATTGGGTAGAAACCCTTCAACCGACGAGCTTTATACTATTGACCAAACCTTAACTGATGGTCGTGAAGGTGAGTTCTTCAATGTAGATTTCTCTAATGTAGGGGAAACTGGTATGAATTGCGGTGGCATCAATTCTAATATCGATGGCAGAATCTGGACGGCAGAAGAGTGGTTCAGAACGAGTAACAGTTCTATTTACGCCGAAGGTAATGGTGTAAGAGATACAACAGCTTACACTATTAAGTACACAGAATTCGAAATGGCAAATTTCCAAACCATACCAAAATACCAGAACTTTAACTGGATGGTGGAAATTGACCCAAGAGCTTCTAAAGCAGTTCGTAAACAATATAACTGGGGTCGCCAACCATTTGAAGGAGGAACTGTTGCTAATGATAACAGAACGGTTTACATGGGAGCTGATGCTACTCCTGGTTTCTTCTCAAAATTCGTAGCTGACCAAGCTGGCGTATTTACCGATGGTACACTTTACGTTTACAAGCATGACACTGGAGGTGACCCATGGGTAGAAATTGATAGCGAAGATTTTAACAAAATGCTAAATTTTGCTGATGAAGCCGTTAGTGTTGGTGCTACAATGTTCAACCGTATTGAGTGGGTTACTATCGATAAAAATACTGGTAAAGTGTATTTTACTGAAACAGGAAGAGATAGTCCTGCAAGTCGTTGGTCAGATGAGGCTGCTGAAGGTGCTGTTTACGCTCCACACCACATCCAAAGAGCTACCGATCAAGGTGCTACTGGTCCAGACGACTCAGCTTACTGGGATTACTATGGTAGAATTATGGAGTACGACCCAGCAACGGGTGAAACGAGCATCTTTGTTGAAGGTGGCCCTTACTTTGCCACTAGCCCAGATTTAGCGACCTACCCAAATAAACATCTTTCAAATCCTGATGGATTGAACATGCTTTACGTTGATGTTGATGGCGAAGACAAGACCTTCATGTTAATAAATGAAGATTTAAATGGTACTTCATTCGGTAGAACGCCTGCTGGAATTGACGATAGAATGTGTGAAATGTGGATTTTAGATATGGAAGTTGAAAACCCAACGGTTGATGATTTAATAAGATTAACTCAAACACCAAGAGGAGCAGAAGTTACGGGAGCCTGTGCAACTGCAGATGGAAAGTCGGTTTTGGTAAATTCACAACACCCATCAACCAGTAACCCTTTTCCTTACAATAACTCATTAACTTTTGCAATCACTGGTTTCGATAACCCTGCTGCTTTAGCAACATTGTCTGCACCTTCGTTTGATAATGAATCAGGTGAGTTTATGATTTATCCAAACCCAACCGAGCGTATGCTTTATCTTAGTGAAGTAACTGATGTTGCAATCTATGATATAACTGGCAAAAGAATTGGCGTTTATCGTGACACTAAAGCAATTGATATATCTGGACTTCAAACCGGAGCTTATTTATTGCAAAC
>JBCCOJ010000293.1:0-3865 GCA_039025415.1 Bacteroidota bacterium
ACGCTCCCTTTATTACATTTGCAAAAATTTCGAACCAATACATAATTTAGAATGAAAAAAATAAGTGTCCTGTTTATAATTTGCCTATTCGCCTATTCTTGTCAAGAGCAACAAAAAATTGCTTTTGTTAATAACGGAAAAGTAGTCAATGAGTACCAAGAGAAAATCGACATAGAGGCAAAGTTCAAGATTAAAGATGAAACATTTAAAAAAAGAACCGATAGTATTGGTAGGGCATTTCAAATAGAGGCCCAGGGATTCCAAGCCAACGCCCAGACCATGTCTCAAAAGGAACAGCAAGAAAAATACCAAGCACTAGGGCAAAAACAGCAAATGCTACAACAGCAATTGCAAAGCGAACAACAACAGCTTACCCAAGAGTTCAATGTTGAAATTGATTCTGTTTTAAGTCACGTCACTAAATTCGTAGAGAAGTACGGAAAGGAAAATGGCTATACGTTTATTCTCGGTAAAAATGAAGCGGGCAGCATCATGTACGGTGATGAAACTAAGGATATTTCAGATGAGATTATCAAAGCTTTAAATGAAGAATATAAGGGAGATGAATCTAAAGCAGATACCGATAAATAATTCAAAATTGATTATTTGACATTATTGCCGACCTACTGGTCGGCTTTTTTATGCAATAACCGCGTTAGCTTTATCGATAAATCCGTAAAGATTATCTTCGAGTTACCGTTGCGCTCGATGTGATAAATAGCCTTTTGAAGCTCATCTGAAATTTCCATGATATTATTTCCATGAACAAACGGCGCAAATTTTTCAAGTTGAAAATTGGTTTTGGTTTCCATAAAAATCAAATCATGCGCTTTATAATTAAGTAGTAACGCTTGACGGAAAAATTCAATACAAAAATTCAAGAATTGTTTTTGGGTCTCACGTCCAGTCTTCGCTATATTTTCACTCCACGATATCAAATCATGGATGGCGCTTTTATTTCCTTTGGCTTTAAAAGCTGAACGTACCCAAAGCACAAACCACTCTTCAAATTGAGTGTCTTCAGAATCGCTGTAAACTAAATCAGCGGCTTTATTGAAATTTCCATTGGATTGATGTGCAATCTTAATCGCTTCTATTTCACGTATTTGAAACTTTTTTATTAATCCATTCTTGATAATTTCCTCAGCCAGAGGCGGAAAGTGGAGTACTTGACACCGTGAGCGAATCGTATTGATAATTTGTTCCTCATCTTCTGCTATCAGAATAAATATCGTTTGGTTAGGGGGTTCCTCAATCAGCTTTAAAAGTTTATTGGCTGCGTAATTGTTCATTTTCTCCGCCATCCAAATCAACATGACCTTATAACCACCTTCATAAGATTTCAGGGACAAGGATTTTATAATATCCTGTGCCTCATCTACACCAATCTGCCCTTGTTTATTGTCAATCCCCAACGTTCTGTACCAATCAAAAAGATTTCCGTAGGGTTGTTTAGTCAATAAATCCCGCCATTCGGCTAAAAAATGGGAAGAAACGGGATGCTTTTTCACCTTATCTGTAGTGGCCACCGGAAAGGCGAAATGCAAATCAGGATGGGAGAAGTTTTTAAACTTTAGATTGCACGCTTGATTTCCAGTATTATTTTCAGCGTTAATGTTTTTACACAAAACATATTGGGCGTAAGCTATTGCCATTGGTAAAGTGACAGAACCCTCTGGACCCACAAAAAGTTGCGCGTGCGGAATGCGTCCATTATCAGCACTAGTTGTTAAATGTTTTTTGATATGCTCCTGCCCGAGGATTTCTGAAAATAGCATGTGGCAAAACTACGGTTTTTTAGGATTGAATCTAAAGCACTCTGTATATCAAATTTAACTGATGGAAGCCGTCTCAAAACCTATAATTTGTCACCTTGAACTTGATTCAAGGTCTTTTAAATCACTTTAAAACAATAAATTAAGATTCTGAATCAAGTTCAGAATGACAGTTCAAATGGTTTTATGACGGCTTCTTCAAGTGTGTCGCATATATCAAGAAATTTCCAAAATCAAATCCAAACCCTTATCCCCAAACCGCTGTATATTAATTACATTTGTAGAATATCAATCATAAAAATTCTCTCATGAAAACCATAAACGATTTCAACTTTGAAGACAAAAAAGCCTTAATCCGTGTCGATTTCAATGTACCTCTGAACGATGAGTTTCAAGTCACTGACGCCACCCGCATCAAAGCTGCCAAACCAACCATAATAAAAGTTCTTGAAGATGGTGGGAGTTGTGTTCTAATGTCACATCTGGGTCGTCCCAAAGGCGCTCAAGAAGAATTTTCTTTAAAGCATATTGTCTCAAAAGTTGAGGATATTCTTGGTGTTGAGGTTAAATTCTGTGAGAATTGTGTAGGTGAAAAAGCTGAAGAAGCCTCAGCTAATTTAAACCCGGGCGAAATATTATTGCTTGAAAATCTGCGTTTCCACGCGGAAGAGACTGCAGGCGACGAACTTTTTTCAAAAGCCTTATCCCAACTAGGTGATATCTACGTAAACGATGCATTTGGCACCGCCCATCGTGCTCATGCCTCGACCACTGTGGTTGCGAATTTTTTCCCTGAGAACAAATGTTTTGGACATCTATTGGCACAAGAAATAGAAAGCATCAAGAAAGTGATGGAAACGGGAGAAAAACCAGTTTTGGCAGTTTTAGGTGGTGCAAAGGTTTCCTCTAAAATCACAATAATTGAAAATATTTTGGATAAGGTGGACCATCTCATTATTGGAGGAGGTATGACTTTTACGTTTATAAAAGCCAAAGGAGGACAAATAGGAGACTCTATTTGTGAAGATGATAAAATGGATTTGGCACTCGTTATTTTAGAGCAAGCCAAAGCCAAGAACGTGAAAATCCACTTACCGGTTGATGTTTTAGCAGCCAATGATTTTGCAAACGATGCAGAAACCCAGGTCGTCAATGTAGATGCAATTCCAGAAGGATGGCAGGGTCTTGATGCAGGGCCAAAGTCTAAAGAATTGTTCCACGAGGTTGTCATGCAGTGTAAGACCATATTATGGAACGGCCCACTCGGTGTTTTTGAAATGGAGAATTTTGCAGGAGGAACCATCGCCTTGGGAGATTCTATTGCAGAGGCTACAAAAAAAGGAGCCTTTTCTCTAGTAGGAGGAGGTGACTCTGTTGCTGCGGTTAAACAATTTGGTTTTGAGGATAAGGTAAGTTATGTAAGTACCGGTGGCGGTGCGATGTTGGAGAGTTTAGAGGGGAAGACGCTTCCTGGGATTGCGGCTATTTTAGAATAAGACTTAACTTGTTTTTGTGGTAAAGATTTGAGAAATGCAATTACAATCAAAAATTACTATAACCATAGTGATAGTTTTATCTTATTCTTTTTTAAAATTTGCATTTCCTTTAGTTATAGATATTTTAAAAGGTGGTTTACAGTCCTTAAATCCACGACTGGCAAATAAAATCTCAGGGTATTTTGATATTATCAAAAGACTACCCGATATTTTAGGAATTGGTCTTTTTATTTTTGTTGTGTTAATTTGGTTAAACATAATGACTTGAAAACTAAAGTATACTTATTTCAAATTGGACACTAGTATAATTGGAATTGGAACAGCGCTTGGAATAAGCATCTTTATTCTTTATAACAGAAAAAAGAAATGGATAAATCCAAAAATAATATGGTTAACCTGTTTCGGTCTTTTAGTTTTTGGACTTACAGGGTTATGGGATTCTAAAAATGCATTTAGAAATGACAGAATTATGTATTTTGGATTTTGTGTACCAACTGTATATTGGATTTTTGACAGAATTTTTAAACGGATTAGCGAAAACATACATAAAAGGGATTTTATTCTTTTTATGAGATATTCAGATGAAATTAATGA
>JBCCOJ010000294.1:0-3833 GCA_039025415.1 Bacteroidota bacterium
CTCCTCGTTCTGAACAGCGATTTCCTTAGACTTATCTAAAATTTTTAGACTTTGTTTATAAAGACCCTTGTGATAGAGAATCGAGGCAAAATCCAATTGCTCACGAATTTGAGAACGCACGTTTTGATGAGAAGGGCTTAGCTTTAAACTAATTAAAATCTGTCTGTAGAGATGCGCTTTAACGTTGGCGAGCTGCTGTTTTTTTATAATGTTGTTTCTTAAAATCGCAGTCTCGTCGTAGACATTGGCCTTATCTAAAAAATTAAACAAATTCAAGAATTTAGAATCCTGATTAACGTCCAATCTCCCGACATATAGCTTAAACTGGCGCTTTTCTGACTTTGTCAATGATTTAATTAGAGAAAATAGGTTGTCTTTATTGGTTTTAGTCATCAAGGGAAAATATACGTATATATCTGTATTTTAGATATTTAATTACTTATTATTCGGTTGAACGTCGTAATACGGTTTTTTAAAAAAGCAATTAAAAATAACCAAAGTATAAATTCGTAGGTCAACAGAAAAATAAATTGCTATAAATGTCTGATAAGAACGTACAAATTTTTGATACCACGCTTAGAGATGGCGAGCAAGTACCAGGCTGTAAGCTCAATACCGAACAAAAATTGATTATTGCAGAACGTTTAGACTCACTGGGGGTTAACGTCATCGAGGCCGGTTTTCCTGTTTCTAGCCCGGGTGATTTTAAATCCGTTGTTGAAATTTCTAAATTGGTTAAAAACGCGACAGTCTGCGGTTTAACAAGAGCAGTTGAAAATGACATTAAAGTGGCAGCTGAAGCACTTAAAGAGGCTAAGCATCCAAGAATTCACACGGGTATTGGCACTTCAGAATCCCATATTAAACACAAATTCAATTCTAATCAAGAAACCATTTTAAGCCGTGCTTACGAAGCAGTTAAGTACGCTAAATCGTTCGTTGAAGACGTTGAATTTTATGCTGAAGATGCTGGCAGAACCGAAAACGATTTCCTAGCCCGTGTTTGCGAGGTGGCAATCAAGGCTGGTGCGACCGTTTTAAACATTCCGGATACTACAGGCTATTGCTTACCAAGCGAATATGGCGCAAAGATGAAATACCTAAAGGAAAATGTAAAAGGTATAGAAAATGCTATTTTATCCTGTCATTGTCACAATGATTTGGGTCTGGCCACAGCAAATTCCATTGAAGGTGTTATCAATGGTGCCAGGCAAATAGAATGCACAATCAATGGTATTGGGGAACGCGCTGGTAATACGGCTTTGGAAGAAGTTGTCATGATTTTGAAACAACATCCTTATTTGAAATTAGATACAACCATAAACACAAAACAACTTTACGGCATTAGCCAATTAGTTAGTGATAGCATGGGTATTTATACGCAACCCAACAAAGCAATAGTTGGTGCAAATGCTTTTGCGCACAGTTCTGGTATTCATCAAGATGGTGTAATAAAAAACCGGGCAACCTATGAAATCATTGACCCAAAGGATGTTGGGGTAAATGAGTCTGCAATTGTATTAACCGCAAGAAGCGGTCGTGCAGCACTTGCCTATAGAGCAAAGAATGTAGGTTACGAGTTGACCAAATTACAATTGGATGATGTGTATGCTAACTTTTTGAGTTTTGCAGACCGCAAGAAAGAAATAAATGATGATGACATCCATAAAATCGTAGAAACTAGTAATGTTTACCAACAGATAGTTTCGGCTTAAATGAAATAACTTAAAATCTTTCAGGTTTCAAAAATCTGAAAGGTATAAAAAACAGTTCCCCGCTTTCGCGGGAACAAGCATGAAAAAAACACTATTCGATAAAGTTTGGGATGCACACGTAGTTGATACGATTGAAAATGGTCCTCAAATTTTGTATATCGACAAACATTTAATTCACGAAGTAACCAGCCCTCAGGCATTTAGTGAACTTGAAGAACGCAATATACCTATTTTTAGACCGAAGCAGATTGTTGCCACAGCAGACCATAATACCCCCACAACAAATCAACATCTGCCGATTAAGGATGAATTATCCCGAAAGCAACTAAGACAACTAACCAACAATTGTGCTAAAAATAACATTACGCTTTATGAGCTAGGTCATAAATACAATGGTATCGTTCACGTCATGGCACCAGAACTTGGTATAACCCAACCAGGTATGACCATTGTTTGCGGTGATAGCCACACTTCAACTCATGGCGCCTTTGGAACCATAGCCTTTGGGATTGGAACAAGCCAAGTAGCTCAGGTTTTTGCAAGCCAAAGTCTTTTATTGACAAAACCCAAAAGTTTGCGAGTTACTGTAAATGGAAAATTAAAGAACGGCGTCCTACCTAAGGACGTCATTCTTTATATTATATCAAAAATTGGCACTAATGCAGGTACCGGGTATTTCTGTGAATATGCCGGTGAGGTGTTTGAAAACATGTCCATGGAAGGTCGAATGACTGTTTGCAACATGAGTATTGAAATGGGTGCAAGGGGCGGAATGATTGCACCAGACCAAACTACTTTTGACTACATTGAAGGAAGAGAATTTGCGCCGAAGGCAGAAGAATTCGACAAAAAAGTAGCGCATTGGAAAACCCTAGCAACTGATAAAGGAGCTATTTTTGATAAGGAGTATCATTTTGATGCGGAAGATATAGAGCCAATGCTAACCTACGGTACAAATCCTGGTATGGGCATTAAAATCTCAGAATCTATCCCTCAAAACAATGATGCCTCTTTTGAGAAATCACTGAAATATATGAATTTCGAAAAAGGACAATCCTTGATTGGTAAGCCAATAAATTTTGTGTTTATTGGAAGTTGCACAAATTCACGCATTGAAGATTTTAGAGTTGCTGCAGAGTACATCAAAGGAAAACAAAAAGCTGAAAATGTGACTGCCTGGTTAGTCCCAGGAAGTAAACAGGTTGAAGCCCAAATCATGCAGGAAGGTTTGAAGACCATTTTTGATGAAGCGGGATTTGAATTGCGGCAGCCCGGTTGCAGTGCATGTTTGGCCATGAACGATGATAAAATTCCGCAGAATGAATATTGCGTTTCAACAAGTAATAGAAATTTTGAAGGTCGGCAGGGCCAGGGTTCAAGAACCATTTTGGCAAGCCCGCTTGTGGCAGCGGCCACCGCTGTTGAAGGGAAGATTGTGGATATTAGAAAGCATTTGAATTGAAATTAAATAGAAGTTAAATAAAAAGCGAAGGTCATTGCGGGGAGTGAAGTACGAGCGACGAAGCAATCTCATTGGGATTGCTTCGTCGTGCCTCCTCGCAATGACGACAAAAAATAAAATTTGGAAAAGTTCACAACATTAACATCTACGGCAATTCCTTTGGATATTGAAAACGTTGATACTGATCAAATCATACCTGCCCGCTTTTTAAAAGCTACTGATAGAAAAGGTTTTGGTGATAATGCTTTTAGGGATTGGCGATTTGATAAATCTGGAAATGTCAAGGAAAATTTCGTTTTGAACAATCCAATATATTCTGGCGGTATTTTGGTGGCTGGAAACAATTTTGGTTGTGGCTCAAGTAGAGAACACGCCGCCTGGGCCTTATCAGACTATGGATTTAAGGTCGTGGTTTCAAGTTTCTTTGCAGATATATTTAAAGGCAACGCTTTAAACAATGGGTTGTTACCGGTTCAAGTTTCAGATGAATTTTTAAATCATTTATTCAAGGAAATTTATAAGAACCCTAATACTGAATTGACCATAAATTTGATTGAACAAACGATAGCAGTAAAGAATTCAGGATTAAACGCACAATTTGATATTGATGCCTATAAAAAGACCTGTATGCTTAACGGCTACGATGATATTGACTA
>JBCCOJ010000295.1:0-3817 GCA_039025415.1 Bacteroidota bacterium
ATTGGTTAAGGGTTAAAAACATTGGAAATGAACCGCACGAAATGACGATAGGAAAGATGGCTCCTGAAAAGAATAAAAATGACTTAATTGAATGGGCGAAAACATTTCAGGATATTCCCCCAGTTGTTGCATCACCTTCTCAAGGGCTAAGCAGTCTTGCTCCAGGATTAGAATCATATATTAAAGTTGAATTTGATTCAGGAAGATGGGTATTTTTTAGCAATGTTACAGCACCAGATGGTCGTAGGCAGGTAGAACATGGAATGGTGGAAATAATAGAAATTGAATAATGTGGTTTATAATGTATAAAAATAATAGCGGCTTAATCGCTAAAACTAAAGTGAAATCTATAATTCAAACCACAGTAACAAACCGAAAAGTAAGTTCATAAAATCCGCTAAAATTCTTCTAGGTTACCGATGATGTCGAATACGGCTTTAGCGCATTTTATTCAGTGCCGCAAATGGAACCTTTTTTGGGACTCAAATATTTCAACACCTTAAGCTCCAATGAATAAAATGTAATTATGATTCTCAAAATATATAGTGATTCTGAAATTGAGGATTTCGATCGAGTTCCCAATTTGGATGATGGGCACCGAGCCTCTTTTTTCAACATTAAAGAAGTTGAGGAGTACAAGAACTACTTCAGGAAGCCTTCAACTCTTGCTGTATTTGTTCTGTTAAGAGGGTATTTCCTTTTCAGTGGAAGATTTTACCAAACCAGGGATTTTAATCCAGAAGACATTAGATACGTTTCGGAACTGTTCAAACTAAATGACTTGGTTGATTTAGAGGAGTATCCAAGGCATACCTATATCAGACAAAAAGGAATTATCGCCAAAAGTTTTGGTGTCAAATTATTCTCGGATTGGAAAAATGAATTCGAAAGAGAAGTAGAGGGTTTAATAAAGACTGCCCTAAAGCCCAAACAAATTGTAAAAACAATAGAAAGGATATGTCAAGAGAAAAGGATTGAAATACCGTCTTATAATGCAATTGCTAAACAAATATCATTATCTATTCGTAAGCTAGAGAATGAATTGATTAGGAATGTGGATGAAAGCCTAAACGAAAAACAAAAAGCTACTATCGATTCCATATTGGAATTAGGTAAATCCCAAGATAGCCCAATTTCGCCTACAAATCCATATTTGGTTACAACAATTAAGACTCCGGAACAAGAAATTGCACCGTGGAAAATCAAAGAAAGTCTTGATGATTTTTCTTTAGTGTCACAACTCTACAATGCGTTCAAAGATATTTTAGATAAAATTGAGCTTTCTGACCAACTGCTAAACTATTATGCTGTTTGGCTAATCAAAACAAGCCATGTTAAATTCCTTTCCTTGAAAGAACCATCAAAAAAGCATCTTTATTTTCTTGCCTTTATTGTTTATCAGTATCGGGTAAGGCAAGATCTCTTTGTAGATACTCTTTTGAAGTTGGTACAGAAATTTGAAAACGAAGTTGAAAAATCGATTACCGAGGACTTCATAAAACAAAGGCCAGTGAAAATCCAGCAAGCGCAAAAGGTAATCAATATGGTTCGATCGCTATCGGAGTATGTGGAACACATGCGGGGTGTAGCTTTTTCAACCTCTCAAACTGATACAGAAAAAATAGGCGAAATTCAAAAGGTGTTCTCTCAGATTGACAATTCTAAAGGAGAAAGACAGGCTCAAAGAAAAAAAATAGAGCAGGAACTGGAAAAACTTCAATCATCGCTTTCTTCTGGACTGAAGGATCAAATGATGTATGAAAAATATTTGTCAGGATATAGACGAATTCAGAATAGGGTTGCCGGAATAGTTAAAATCTTAGACTATAACATCTCAACCTCAAACTCTCATATATGCGAGGCTATCCAATTTTTCAAGTCACAGGATCAACCGGGAAACCTAAAGAAGCTACCTCTATCATTTTTGAATCAAAAAGATAGGAACGCATTGAAAACGTATTCGGGGTCTGAATGGAAGTTGTGGAAGGTCTTATTATTTATCCATATTAAACAACATATCAAATCAGGTGCATTAAATCTAAAAGGTTCGGAAAGGTATCGCGCGGTAGAGGAGTATCTTATTTCTCAGGAAAGATGGGATTCAAGAAGGACCGAACTACTGGAACGTGCGAATCTTCCTTTTCAAATTAATGTAGATAAATTTTTAGATGAAATATCTGCAGTCCTGCATGAGCAATATGTGAAAACAAATAATAATATTGAAAAAAACGAGTACGTCAGCTTTACAGCATCCGGGAGTACCAGAATTAGTACTCCAAAATCAGATGAAAAGGATGTTGGTGAAGGTCTTTTGAAGTTTCTAGAAGATGAGAGCAAGGAGATAGTTCCATTGCCCAAGGTACTCTCGGAGATAAATTCAACATCAAGGTTTCTGGATTGTTTTACCCATTTTGCACAAAAAGGACAAAAGGGTAGACCAACTAATAAAGCATTTTATGCTGCCATAATCGCAATTGGTTGTAACATCGGTGTCGGCCGGATGGCTAAAATATCAGAAGGCATCTCGATTGACAATCTTAACCATCTGGTGAAATGGTACTTCAGCAAGGAAAATCTTGATGCGGCCAACAGTAAAATCAATTCGGTTATTGATGAAATGTCCTTGCCTAAGATATACAAAAGTAAAAATGAAGAAAATCATACTTCCAGTGATGGTCAAAAATTTAGTGTTGTAGTTCCATCAATTATTGCTAATCATTCATTTAAATATTTTGGTTCGGGAAAGGGAGTTACCGCTTATAGTTTTATTGATGAGTCCAATAGATTGTTCTACAATACAGTAATTAGCTCATCCGAAAGGGAGGCGGCCTATGTAATAGATGGCCTTATGCATAATGAAGATGTTGAGAGTAGTATTCACTCAACCGATACTCACGGTTATAGCGAAATCATATTTGCGATAACAAATGGCATTGGCGTTTTTTTTGCACCAAGAATAAAAAACTTCAAAAATCAATTAAGATATACGTTTAGAGAAAACCCTAAACGTCTTTACGAAAAAAAGAACTTTAAAGTATTGCCAACAGCCCTAAAGTATATAGACCCGATTATTATTCGAGAACAATGGGACAACTATCTACGTTTGTTGGTGACAATAAAACTCAGAGAAATTACAGCATCAAGATTGCTGAAAAGATTGAGTTCTTATTCCAAACAGCACCCATTGTATCGAGCACTAAAACAAAACGGGAGAATTTTTAAAACCTATTTCTTACTTAAGTTCATTGATGATATTGATTTAAGGAAGTCGACTGAGAAAGCATTGAACCGCATTGAAAAATCCCACCAATTTGCGAAAGCCATATATTTCTGGAACAATCAGGAAATGAAAGTTGGCACAAAAGAGGAGCAGGAAATTGCTGTAGCCACTAGACACTTAATTCAGAATTCAATAGTACTTTGGAATTATCTCAAAATAAGTGATAAACTTTCAAAGTGTAGGGGAAAATCGGAGTTTAATGAAATTGTTGCTGCGGTAAAAAATGGATCTATAATGACATGGCAGCATATAAATATTCATGGGGAATATAACTTCAAAAAAATATTCCATGAAGGAGAGATAAGTACATTTGAATTTGAAAAAATAAAAGATTTAGATATTAATTATGATGTTGCGTAGGTATGTATATTCAGGCTACCAAATTGTTAAATCCTATGGAACATTTGACCCGTATAGACCATGAAGGCCATTGCTTTCATAAAAAGTAAATGCCCTTGCATTTATTTTTATACGCAATTCTCAGCCACTTGGCCAGCGCCATTAAAAGCTCAGCTTCGTTATTGTTGAATCCTTTGG
>JBCCOJ010000296.1:0-3807 GCA_039025415.1 Bacteroidota bacterium
GTTTGATTTAATTACTACTTCTAATGAATTGGTTGTTTTTCAAACTTAAGATGCAAATTCGTTTACTTTTTTGGAAGTAGCTTAAAATATTCTTCCGCAGTAACCAGATTATATTTCTGAAAATTCAAGTTTACAAAAAAGTGTATTTTCACTGCGTTGTTTTTAAGGAAAAAACATTTTCGAGACTTTATACCTAGTAAAAACTTCTTATTTGCTCTAAGTATTTTTTGAGTTTCTTCATGACTACCGGAAATATCGTGAAATACTGGAAAAATGTAGACATTCTTTTTTTGTTGACTTGTAAGGCCTTTAGTCTTTGAATAATATTTAGTTTTAATTCGATAATTGATTAGCCTTCTAAACCCTTTTTTGTTTTCATATCGTGTGGGATCGAAGTACAAACTCACTACATCTATCAAAAGTATTTTTCCTGTAGCTGGATGCTCCAATTCAAAATCAATGCTTTTGCCGTTTGGCATCTCGTATTCATAATTCAAAAAATTATAACTTTTCGACAGTTCCAGTAAAGCAGCAACTTCACTTAAAGTATTGAGAAAATTATTCTGCTTAAAATCATTAATGTTACCTTGAAGGAGGTTCTTGAAATTGCGGTTCTCACCAACTATTCTATGAAACTCACCTAATAGATAGTTAAAGATTTCCATTTCTCTAATAATTATAACCGATCCCTGCCCGACCGAACTCATGACTAGGCTTAAGAATAAGCCTAGAAAGTTATTCAAAGGGGTTCCTTCAGTTAAGGTCAAGGAGTGACTATATCCTTTTTCAATAAAATTCTCAATATCGCTTACATCAAGATGTAAAAATAAATTTGGCAAATACCGTCTTAGTACGCCTACTCCATTTTTTTTAATTGTTTTTAAGTCCAATTCATTTCTGATTTATTTTAATAATTCCTTGGGTTAGCACCGATTCAATTTTGACTAACATGTAGTTTGAAATAATATTGCCACACCACAAGTTATTAGTTTTGATATTTGGAGCTACCCTCGTTTGACGTCAATAGCATTATAATCTACTATAAGAAATTGAGTGATGAAAGGAGTATTTTCCATAATGAATTACTCTCTAAAGTAAAATTGCTTAATTCCTAAATCTTACCCCAAACTTTGCGCACGGTTCCTGTTCGGTTTTTGTAGTGTTCCGGCAGATAAGCGTGAAGCAAAAATCGGATAGGGCGCAAACTACTTTTTGCCATTGGGATCGCGCCATTCTTCGTAAAGGGCACCTGCCTCTGGAGTTTCCTCCATAAACCGCTCAAAGTGCCTAACGGCATTACTTTCACCTTGTGAAAAAGCAGCTTGCTCCTTTTGGGGAATGTTCGAAATCTGGAATATAGCATATCCCAAGACTAGTAAAACAATCACCAAAAAACCCCAGAATAGTTTTACCGCCCATTTTGGAAAGACAATGGATTTCTTCACATGGTAGATGACATTGGCCAATAGCTTGTTCTGTTCTTCAACGGCCTTCTTCTGGCTGTCGTTGTATCCTTTGAGTAGGTAATCAATATCAGAGGTGTCAGCCGATACCTTATAACCAATAAGAAACTCTTTCAGTTTTTCCATTCGATTAATGGAGTGTTCAAAATTCTTCAGTTCCTCTGTCAACAATTCTGCTATTTCGTCCAGTTTTTCCATAATGTTACATTCCTATTTCGATTCCTATTCCACTATCAATGGTTCTTTTGATGGTTTTTGAGATTGCTTTCGTTGCCATTTTAGCTACGAGGTTAGGGGAGAGGCTTACCGTTTTACCCATCAGTTTCATGGTATTTTCGGCTTTGACTTTCTCCACAACATTTCTGTTGAAACCAATTTGTTCGGCTATTTTGTTCATGGACATGGAACGGTGTACCTCACTGCCTTTTAAATTCTGCCCTGCAAACTCAAATCGAAAGCCCTGCAATTGGTTCTGTTTGTTTATGGATGGGATGACCTTTACAGGATAGGCTTCCATAGCCTTGATGTATTGGTCAAAGTCCTTTGGCCTAACCTCGCTGATGACCTTTTCGTGGATTCTTTTGAGAATCATCCGCATATCCTTGGCCTTGTCCAGTTTTTGTTGTTGGACTTCCCGTACTGTGGTCAGGCCCATTTCCTTTGCCACCCGTTCAGCTGCTTGTTGGCTCCGCTTCCCTATAAAATTGTCTTTATAGGCTTGCCCTTGAAAATTGATTCGGTTCACATACAAATGGATATGAACGTGCTTTCTATTTCTGTGCACAAAGGCAATGGCCTGGTTCTCCCTTAACTTCATCTGTTTTAAAAAGCGTTGCGTGATTTCTTGGAGCTGTTTGTTTTTCATTTCTTGCCCATCCTTGATGGTCGGACTGAGCACGAAACTCAAGGTGTTCTTTTTACAATTATGGTTCTGTAGTTGGATGGTCCTGAACTCTTGGGTAATCTCTTTTGGGGTTTCCCCGGCCAAATATTGGCTATGGACAATCTCCGGTTTCTTTTCTTCCCGAAGTCCATAGGCCATCGATGCCGATGTGTGCGATATGGATTTTCCCATTCCGATCATACCTTAAAGCTTAAAAGATGTTCCCTGATTTCTTTTGCCAACTGGGTAACTTCATCTGCCAATTTTGGATTCCGTTTCCGGAACATATTCCCGATGCGCTTGAAATTGTTCTGGTACTTTACCAATAACTTATAGGCTTCGATTTGGTCTTCCGATAAACGTTCGATAATCCTATCATCAAATGCAGCACGGCGACAATACTCGCTAATGGAAAGACCTGATTTTTTGGCCTTCACTTTCAGTAGTTTCTTCTCATAGACCGAGCACCTGAATTGGACGAATTCCCGTTTCATAACCCTTTTTTTCTTTTGCGACCTTCGGGAGCAAAAGCAAGATTTGTCATGACAATGACACATCTTGAATTCTCACTCAGACGCATATCTCAAACCACAACCGAAACACCTCTCATCTCCCTATCCACGACTATAAGATTCAAGAAAAGAAGCAATCAAATAAGAGGTATTTATGTAAATCTGAAAATTCAATTACCACGTTTTCTAAGGGCATATTTAAGTGCCTCCGCCTCCAATTCAGCTTTTGATTTTCTGTTGTTCTGTAACAGCCAAAGATTGAGTTTCTTCTTTTCGAAGAATATCATTTTACCATTTGGTTTTGAGTGCGGTATCTGTCTTCTTGAAGTAAGTTTGTAAAGAAAACTTCGTGATACGCCCATGTATTCACAGGCCTCCTCGAATGTCAATACTTCCTTGTTGCTTGACAGTAATCGTTCTATACGTTCAAGACGTTCCTCTAGTTTTAAATAATCCATTTTTCTAAATTTTTGTGTGAAACAATGGACAAAAGCTTTTGTACTTTTTAATCGAATTCTTTCAGCAAACTAGCATAGGAAACTATAGGAAAGGCTTGCATCGCATGTGGTGCAAGCAAAATAGAGGAGAATGCAAGCAAGTTTTAAGAAAATGAGGCAAATATGGCTTCCAATTCCTCACTTCTTTTAGAAACCCTGTTTCTAGTCAGGGCGTTTCTAACGGTATCGTAATTATATTTTCGCCCGTCCTCACGCCTTAACACATCCGAATTTTTGATGAAATCAATAAGCTGTAAGTCATTCTTGGGAAAGCTCATTTTCAGGAGTTCATAAAACTCCTTACAAGCAGGGTTTTTTAATTTCAGATGTATTTTCGAATCATGTTTATCCCAATCGTCTAAAAAGCATTGGATAAAATCAGCTTTTGAAGTTTTATCGATGATGACCATATCATAGCGGACCAAATTATCGTAGAGTTTCCCCAATTGGGA
>JBCCOJ010000297.1:0-3761 GCA_039025415.1 Bacteroidota bacterium
GGCAAATACAGATATTTTAGTTATTTATTAAATACTGGTAAAGGATGGTATAAGGACATAGAAAATGCCAAAGTAATTTTAAATCTTCACGGCATTCCATTGGATAATATAGAAAAAATAGAGCCGAAGGACTATAAGTTTGATGAAGAGAATGATTTGATTTCTTGGGAGTTTCAAAATTTAGAGCCAACAAAAAAAGATGATATCTATTTTCAGTTTTATTTCAATAAAGAAAGAAGATTATATGAAAGGCATATGAGGAAAAAGAGAAGAATAATTAATAGAAACTAAAGCTTTGCACGTCCTCAACCTCATTCGCTGGAAAAATTTAGCCTTAATAATTTTAGTACATGTTTTAATAAAATATGCACTACTAGAAGCTTTTGAAGTTCTTACTGTACTAGATAATCTACATTTTTTCTTATTAACCTTAAGTACCATTTGCATCGCTGCTGCTGGGAATATTATTAACGATATTTATGACGTCGATACTGATAAAGTCAATAGGCCGAATAAATTAATCATCGGTAAGTCTATCTCCGAAAAACTGGCTTATAATTTATTTTTCGGTTTTAACATCGCGGGGGTACTTATTGGGTTTTATTTAAGCAATCACATTGGTAAACCCACCTTCTTTGGCATTTTTGTAATTATCTCCTTGTTGTTATACGTTTACGCATCTTACTTAAAACAAACTATACTTATAGGTAATCTGGTGGTTTCGTTTTTGGTAGCAATGAGTGTATTGATTGTAGGTATTTTTGACATAATTCCTGCAATTTTCCCACAGAATAGAGCGTCACAGCTTACCTTCTTTAATATAATTTTCGATTATGCCGTGTTCGCTTTTTTGGTTAACCTTGTTCGTGAAATTTTAAAAGACATTCAAGATATTGATGGCGATTACAAAGCAGGAATGAATACTTTGCCCATTGCTATAGGTAGGGAACGCGCCAATAAAATTGCGTTTGCAATTAGCTTAATTCCCATCGGTGCACTTATCTACTATTTAGCGGCTTACCTTTATAAACAGCAATTCGCAATACTATATTTTCTGATTTTTGTTATAGCGCCATTGGTGTATGCCTCCATCAAGATTTTATCTGCCAAAGACAAAAAAGATTACGCCACATTGAGTACTATTTACAAATTGATTTTATTATTGGGTATGATTTCGATGGGTTTATATCCATTAATCTTGTGATATAATCGTTTTCTCTGCGTAATTTTAAACTCAATTTGTTACTCTGTGTAGTATTCCATTTTGATAAATTCTGTTGATCAAGGCCATGCTCAAGGAAAAACTCAAAAACTACAATCTCATTCTTGCCTCAGGTTCGCCCAGAAGACAACAATTTTTTAAGGAATTGGGTTTAAAATTCGAGATAAAACTAAGACCCGTTATTGAAGAATACCCTGAGCGATTGAATCATTTTGAAATCAGTGATTATCTGGCGCAATTGAAATCATTACACTTTAAAGACGAACTAAAACCAAACGATATTTTAGTAACCAGCGATACCATCGTCTGGCACGACAAAAAAGCGTTGGGCAAACCGAAAGACTACCACGAAGCTTTCAAAATGATTGCATCCTTGAGCAACCAAACCCATGAGGTAATTTCCTCTATTTGTTTTACAAGCATCTCGAATCAAAAAACGGTCAATGCAACAACTAAAGTCACATTTAAGGAATTAACCAAAGCTGAAATTGACTACTATATCAAAAATTACCAACCCTTTGATAAAGCTGGAGCCTACGGCATTCAGGAGTGGATTGGCCAAATAGCCATCACAAAAATCGAAGGGTCTTATACAAATGTTGTTGGTCTGCCCACCCATTTACTTTACAAAACGTTAAACGCCATGGCTGAATAAGCCATCAATTGTAATTTTAAGGAAAAGCATGTTTATGAGAATCAATTACAGAAATGTTACGTCGTTATTGTTTGTATTTACCATTTTTAGTGCGCTTTATTCCTGCCAAGAGAAAGAATCAAAAAAGGACCAAGCTCTAAATACGGATACCGCCGTTAATGATAGCAGTGAAAAACTGCCACTACCGTCTAAATTTACACCTGGCGAAACGTTTAACAACTACTGGTATGCCGGCGAGGCAGAAATAACGTCTTATAAATTAGAACAGGCCCGATACGGTGAAATCCGTGAGGGCAATGCTGTTCTTGTTTACGTAACCGAACCCTTTTTACCGAAAAAGCAGGTAAAGGCCGATAATCAAAAGCCAAATAATGTTTCAGTCTTAAAATTGAACGCTACCAAAAATTTCAACACGGGTATCTACCCCTATTCCATCATGCAATCCACATTTTATCCCGTGGACAACAACCAACACGCCATTAAGGTTTCAGCTTCTATACAGGAATGGTGCGGGCAAGTTTATACGCAAATTAACAATCGTAATCAATTTGAAATCATGTCTCACAGCTATTTTGAAAGTGAGGCTGATGAAAATTTCAAATTGGAAAAAACGATTTTGGAAAATGAACTATGGACACAGTTGAGAATTGACCCAAAAAGTTTACCTACTGGAAAAATAGACATCATTCCGTCTCTGGAATTTATTAGGCTGAAACACGTTCCCCTTAGGGCCTATGAGGGAAATGCGACAATGAATAATGGAAATTACAGCATCGAATATCCAGAATTGAACAGGACATTGTCAATTAAATTCAATCCTCAATTTCCTTACGAGATTTTATCCTGGGAAGAGACTTTTAAAAGCGGTTACGGTGCCAATGCCCAAACGCTCACAACAAAGGCTACAAAACTTGAAGGTATAAAATCTGCTTATTGGAATAAAAATAGTAACAGCAATTCGAAATTAAGAAAAACACTTCAACTGGAATGAATATATTTTGACATTCCTTTTTTGATTATATATTTGGTTCTTAAATTACATCAACATGCTTTTTGAAGACCAACAAACCAAGCTCATTCTAGCAGGATTTATCCTCATTTTTTTACTCATTTTGAGGCTCATTAGTAATAGTCTCGTTAAAAAAATTGGTCGCAAAAACAACATTAACGAAGCGCGCATAAAACTTATTTGCCGTTACATTTCGGCAACCGCTTTTATTGTCGCATTACTGTTTTTGGCCTTCATTTTTGGGGCGCAACTTCAAGATTTAGCCTTAATCTTTACTACGGTCTTTACGGTAATTGGCATCGGTCTTTTCGCGGTTTGGTCTATTTTGAGCAATATCACTTCAGGAATTATAATGTTCTTTTCATTTCCTTATAAAGTTGGAGACAAAGTCCAGATTCACGACAAAGATTTCCCGATAGAAGCCATTATTGAAGATATTAGGGCTTTCCAATTAATTCTGAGACAAGATAATGGCGATTTAGTGACCTATCCCAACAATCTGATTTTACAAAAGCCCGTAACCTTGGTCAAGAAGGATGCGATTGAGGATATTATGGAAAAAGACCAGCTACCTGAAGTAGAAGATTAAGGCTTGGCTGAAATTTGTATTTAACTAATCATGATTAAAACATTTTAAAGGATTTTATTTAAAATATCAACCACCTCGCTTCCGCTCCTTTCTTTAAGAGCGGAACCACTCCTCCTTTAAAGTAGGAGAATTAATTTGATTAGTTTTATAAAACTTATCGATTATCAAATCCTTCCCTTTATAAGGGAAGGTGGTTTCAATCTCCCTTAAAGGGATTGAAAGCGGAAGGGTTGAAGTCAAGAATTAATTATAAACTAAATACTTGATTCAATAATTTATTTAACTA
>JBCCOJ010000298.1:0-3700 GCA_039025415.1 Bacteroidota bacterium
AAAACGGTAAAATACAATATCTCCAAGTGTGCTTAACAAATTTGTCTACTACATAATTCTAAAAGATATTTAATTAAGGCATCTTTATACAGAAGTGTTTTAATCTTTTAATAGAACAAAAAACCATCTCTGACTATTCAAAGATGGCATCCCAAATGATTAGGTATTTTTTATTACAATTTCACGAATCGCTTTGTTGGAGCAACCGTGTCATCAGAAGCGGTGAGCCTAACCAAATAGACACCACTATTCCATTTAGATACATTTATTTTTGAAGACAATTTATTGATATTTTGTGTCAATACCTTTTTTCCTAATACATCAAAAACTTCCAGTTTCAAGGATTCTCCAGCAAGATTTGGAACTTCAACATTCATGTAGTCAGCACTCGGGTTTGGATAAATTCGAAATTCTTTTTGTACTGAGAAAGAAGAATTACTTAAGGTTCCATCGGCAACAACCGTAATGGTGCCAAACATATTTCCAGCATGTGGGTCACATTGGTACGGATTAGTTCCTACAGACTGAAAAGTATAAGAAAAGGTTCCAGTAGTCTGAAATGAACTTTCAAAATCCTCAGTAGCCGAAGATAAACTATTCACATTATGTGAACCATTGTTTTGCCATTCCCAGGTCACTGTATCTCCAACCTCGATGGTACGGTCTGCATTCGCGTTTCCAGAAGCGCTAGGATTAGAACCAAAAGTCCAATCTATCGTTATAGTCTCAACGTTTTGAGCATGAAGACTCAAAAACAAAGAGAAACAAATAATAAGAAGTAATTTTTTTATCATAACATTCGGGGTTATAACGCAAGATATAAAAAAAATCATTGATTTTAAATGTAAATCAGTACTTTACGATAAAATACCATTTAAATACTGACCAATAAATATACCAAAAGTAACTTTTAAGCGGTTTATTTGCTTAAATACATTCGACGTCTTGAATATAAATCATAAAATTCATCATCCTTCAAACTATCGATAAACAGTATGCTTTCACCTGTACTTTTCATTTCTGGCCCCAACTTCTTATTAACATTGGGGAACTTATTAAATGAGAAAACAGGTTGTTTAATTGCATAACCATCCAATTGCGGGTTAAATTCAAAATCGGTCACTTTTTTCTCGCCCAACATCACCTTGGTTGCATAATTTACATAAGGCTCTTTATAGGCTTTAGCAATAAACGGAACAGTTCTCGAGGCTCTTGGATTGGCCTCAATAATATAAACTTGGTCATCCTTAATGGCAAATTGAATATTTATTAAACCAACTGTATTTAAGGCCAGTGCAATTTTCTTGGTATGGTCTTTTATTTGTTGCATTACAAACTCACCCAAATTAAAGGGTGGTAAGGTCGCATTACTATCCCCAGAGTGAATACCACAAGGCTCGATATGCTCCATAATACCAATTATATAAACATTTTCACCATCGCATATGGCATCTGCTTCAGCCTCAATTGCACCATCAAGATAGTGGTCAAGCAATAACTTATTATTTGGTATTTTACGAAGTAAATCAACTACATGCTCCTCAAGTTCTTTCTTATTGATGACTATTTTCATTCCCTGACCACCAAGAACATAAGAAGGTCTTACAAGGATTGGAAAATTTAATTTATCAGCTACCTTCAAAGCTTCATCAGCAGTTGAGGCGGTATCAAATTCTGGATAAGGAATATTATTTTCCTTTAGCAATGTGGAGAAGCTTCCTCTATCTTCGGCTAAATCCAATGATTTGTAGGTAGTACCAATGATATTTATGCCGTAACGGTCTAATTTTTCCGCAAGTTTCAATGCCGTTTGACCACCTAGCTGAACTATTACCCCTACAGGTTTCTCATGACGGATTATATCATAAATATGTTCCCAAAAAACAGGCTCAAAATAAAGTTTATCGGCAATATCAAAATCTGTAGATACCGTTTCTGGATTACAGTTTATCATTATAGTCTCGTAACCACATTCGGCCGAAGCCAATACCCCATGCACACAACAGTAATCAAACTCAATCCCCTGTCCAATTCGATTTGGCCCAGAGCCTAAGACAATAATTTTCTTTTTGTCGGTTACCACGCTCTCATTGGCTGAAAAACGCTTACCGTCAGGCGTTTCCATTTCATATTCAAAGGTGGAATAATAATAAGGTGTTTGTGCCTTGAATTCCGCAGCACAGGTGTCCACCAGTTTATAAACGCGATTAATATTCATTTGGTCACGCTTGTTATAAACCTCACTTTCAAGACAGCCCAACATATGGGCAATCTGGCGATCACCGTAACCTTTTTGTTTTGCTTCCAAAAGCAAATCACGGTCAATGGTATCAATGGTATATTCTGAAATTTCCTGCTCTAATTGGTAGAGTTCCTCGTATTGCTTAAGAAACCACATATCGATTTTTGTAATCTCATGTATTCTACTCAAAGGAATACCCATTTGAATGGCGTCATAGATTGCAAAAACCCTATCCCAACTAGCATTGGTCAGTTTTTCAATGATTTGGTGGTAGTCCTTATATCCTTTACCATCGGCACCTAACCCATTGCGCTTTATCTCGAGCGACTGGGTTGCTTTATGTAAAGCTTCTTGAAAAGATCGCCCTATAGCCATAACCTCGCCAACAGCTTTCATCTGCAAACCAAGCGTACGATCTGAACCTTCAAACTTATCAAAATTCCACCTTGGGATTTTTACCACAACATAATCCAAAGTCGGCTCAAACAAGGCAGAGGTCGAACCTGTAATTTGATTGTTAAGCTCATCTAAATGATAACCGAGCGCTAATTTTGCTGCAATTTTAGCAATAGGATAACCCGTAGCTTTACTTGCTAAAGCCGACGATCTGGAAACTCTCGGATTGATTTCAATCGCAATAATATCTTCTTTTTCATCAGGGCTAACTGCGAATTGTACGTTACAACCACCAGCAAAATCACCAATACTACGCATCATGTGAATTGCCATATCCCGCATGCGCTGATAGGTTTTATCTGAAAGCGTCATTGTTGGTGCTACTGTGATGGAATCCCCTGTATGAATACCCATCGGGTCCATGTTCTCGATGGCACAGATAATCACTACGTTATCATTTTTGTCTCTGAGCAACTCAAGCTCATATTCCTTCCAGCCGATCAGTGCCTTGTCAATCATCACCTCGTGAATTGGTGATATTTCCAAACCACGGGTCAAAAGTTGATCAAAATCTTTTTCATCGAGAACAATAGAGGCGCCATCACCTCCCAGGGTATAGGATGCTCTTATTACCAAAGGAAATCCAAATTCTTGCGCAATTTCCTTTCCTTTTAAAAACGAACTCGCCGTTGCTTGGGGTGCCATGCCAACACCTATCTTAAGCATAAGTTCACGAAATTTCTCGCGGTCTTCGGTAATGTTTATTGCATTAATATCAACTCCAATGATGTCTACATCAAAATCTTCCCAGATTCCCTTTTCATCTGCCTGGATACATAAGTTTAAAGCTGTTTGCCCACCCATTGTTGGTAGTACGGCATCAATCTGGGGATGCTCTTTCAATATCTTGACTATAGATTTGGTGGTTAATGGCAACAGATAGACGTGGTCTGCCATAGTAGGATCTGTCATTATGGTTGCCGGGTTTGAGTTAATTAGGATGGTTTCAATCCCATCTTCCCGCAAAGACCTCAACGCTTGGGTCCCCGAATAGTCAAACTC
>JBCCOJ010000299.1:0-3679 GCA_039025415.1 Bacteroidota bacterium
ATACCCTAATTTTTAGCCTACTAATTTTTAGCGGATGCGATTCGAAACAGGAGTCCTCAACCTCTAAAAACACATCAGAAAAAACCGAAAACAAAATGTCTGCCTATCAACCCGAGCCTTACGTTGAAATAACCCACCCAGAATGGAGTAAAAACGCGACAATTTACGAAGTAAATATCAGGCAATATACACCCGAGGGGACGTTCAAAGCCTTTGAAAGCCATTTACCAAGATTAAAAGACATGGGTGTTGACATCCTTTGGCTCATGCCGATTCATACTATCGGTGAGAAAAACCGAAAAGGCGAAATGGGAAGTTATTATTCGGTCAAGGATTATTATGGCGTCAACGCAGAATTTGGAACGGAAGCCGATTTTCAGCATTTGGTGAATAAAATCCACGAGATGGGAATGTACGTGATATTGGACTGGGTGGCGAATCATTCGGCCTGGGATAATCCGCTTGTGGAAGAACACCCCGAATGGTACACAAAAACCAAGGAGGGAAATTTTCAACCGACACCTTGGTACGATTGGGATGACATTATAGACTTTGATTACGAACAACCAGGCATAAGAAAATATATGACCGAAGCCCTAACCCATTGGGTCAAGGAATACGACATCGACGGCTACCGTTGTGACGTTGCTGGTTTTATGCCCTTGGATTTTTGGAACAACGCCCGAAAAGAATTGGATGCCATCAAACCCGTTTTTATGCTCGCCGAGTGGGAATCTAGGGATTTACATAAATCAGCATTTGATATGACTTACTCATGGAGCCTTTGGGATAAAATGCATGCCGTAACGGTAGGCGGAAAACCAATTCACAGTCTCGTAGAATATATGGCACACGATGTTAGTACGTTTCCAAAAGATGGTTATCGCATGACGTTCACCGATAACCATGACAAAAATTCTTGGGAGGGCAATCAATTTTCAAATTTTGGAGCTGGCATAGAGACAGCAATGGTTATGGCAGCAACCGTAAATGGTATGCCCTTGGTTTATAGCGGGCAGGAAGCCGGCCTTGACCGCTCATTAAAATTCTTCGACAAAGATTTAATCGAATGGAAAGACCATAAGTTTACCAACTTATACAAAACCCTTTTTGAACTTAAGCATAAGAATAAAGCACTATGGAACGGAAAATACGGTGGTGAAATGGTCAGGATTTACAGCGACCAAATGGATAAAATCATTTCATTCTCTAGGGAAAAAGAAAATGATAAGATTATTTCAATCTTGAATTTTAGTGACGAGAAGATTAGCGTAAATCTTGAGACTGAATATCATATTGGGAATTATACAGAACTATTTTCAAAAACGAAAATCGAATTAAATGGGAGCGATGAGATGGATATAGAACCTTGGGGATATCGGGTTTTAGTGAAAATTTAAATTAAATGATAATCAATATCTTATTGGATAGATTATCAAATTTCAATATATCCAATCCTTTAAATTGATATTTGGAAAGTCGACTGATTTCAAAAGTCAATATGAAACACGACTGGAAGTTGACTGGCTCCGTTAAAGAAAGACTAAATCAAATAAGATGCTTCATGCATTCGCTATATTTGAAACATAGGATAATTACCATAACCATCATGAATAAAGCTAAATGTTTTTTGGTCTTCTTAGTATTAACCTCAACCTTAGTAGTTGCCCAGAAACCAGAGAAGCCAACGTCTTCCGTAATTTTTGAATCAATTAAAAAATTGAATTTTTTGGGCTCGGTACTATACGTTGCAGCCCACCCAGACGATGAAAATACCCGTTTAATTTCGTATATGTCAAATAAGGTCAAGGCTAGAACTGCCTATTTATCACTTACGCGCGGTGATGGCGGTCAAAACCTAATTGGACCAGAATTACGAGAACTTTTAGGGGTTATAAGAACGCAAGAACTTTTAGCAGCAAGACGAACTGATGGTGGTGAACAATTTTTTTCTCGGGCAAACGACTTCGGTTTTTCCAAACATCCAAATGAAACCTTTGAAATTTGGGATAAACAAGAAGTCTTAAGCGATGTTGTTTTTACGATAAGGCAGTTTAAACCTGATATTATCATTAATCGTTTTGACCATAGAAGTCCCGGTACTACCCACGGGCATCATACCGCATCAGCAATGTTAAGTGTTGAGGCTTTTGATTTGGCAGGGTCTAGGGATGCATTTCCAAATCAGTTAAATCTGGTCGATACCTGGCAGCCAAAACGCCAATTTTTTAATACCTCATGGTGGTTCTATGGAAGTCGGGAAAAATTTGAGCAAGCGGATAAAACTAATTTACTCTCCATTGACACTGGGGTTTTCTTCCCATCGACTGGCTTGAGCAATCCTGAAATCGCCTCACTTAGCCGAAGTCAACATAAATCCCAAGGTTTTGGCAGTACCGGCATTAGAGGAAAGCAGATTGAGTACATTGAACTTATAAATGGCGACCTTCCTCAGGATAAGTCTAAACTGTTTGAAGATATTAATACAACTTGGTCTAGGGTTAAAGGAGGTCAAGTTATTGGTGAAATATTGACCGCAGTTGAACAGAATTACGATTTTCAAAACCCATCAGCATCTTTACCGGAATTGATGCGAGCTTATACATTAATTCAAAAGCTTGAGGACGATTACTGGAGGGATTACAAAATGCAAGAAATAAAAAGTATCATTTATGCCTGTACGGGTTTGTATCTCGAAGCCGTCTCAAACACCAACATAGCGACAAGAAACGAAACAATTAATCTGGATATTGAAGCTATAAACCGCAGTGACGCAAAAATTATTCTCTCAAATTTTGCAATTCCAGAGGCTTTCAATATTGAGAAAAATATTACCCTGGATAATAATACGAGTTATGACTTTGAAGAAACATTCAAAATTAAATCCAATCAAGACTATTCAACACCATATTGGTTAGATGAAAAAGGGAGTTTAGGAATGTATAAGGTTGAAAACCAAAATCTAATAGGCCAGCCTGAAACACCAAGACAACTAAAAATCAAGTTCAATCTTAATATTGAAAATGTCCCAATTACATTTGAAAGGCCTATTGTATTCAAGACAAACGACCCTGTAAAAGGAGAAGTCTATAAGCCTTTTGAAATCGTACCAGAGGCCTCGGCTAAAATCTCTGAAAAAGTAATTATACTCGATAACAATAAACAGCGGGATATTGAGGTTTTGGTTTGGTCTGCAAGAGAAAATCTTGAAGGCTATGTGCAATTGGCATATCCAAACGATTGGTCAGTTTATCCCGACAAACAAAAATTCAACATTTCACAAAAAGGAGAAACCCAGCTATTGGTTTTTACGCTTATCCCTCCAAAAAACCAAAGTGAAGGATTGATAACTCCCATGGTTCATGTCGACAATGAGATTTATACTAGAGAACTTGTAGAAATTGATTATGACCATATCCCATTTCAAACCGTTCTACTTCCAAGCGAAAGTAAGATTGTTCGTTTAGATATTGAAAAAAGAGGAGAAAGTATCGGCTACATTCAAGGTGCTGGTGATGTGGTGCCCGAAAGCCTGAGACAAATTGGCTATGACGTCGATATTGTTCAGCCGGAGGATATTTCCGCAGAAAATCTAAAACGTTTCGATGCAATTGTTCTAGGGATTCGGGCCTACAACGTTGTGGATGAATTAAAATACAAGCAGCAAATTCTTTTGGAA
>JBCCOJ010000300.1:0-3623 GCA_039025415.1 Bacteroidota bacterium
GTTCACCTAATACATAAACATAATCGGTAAGATATTCGGTGCTTTCTCGAATCAGTTCTTCAAAATTTCCTTTTAAAACATCATAGTTATTTTTGTAGAAATCTTCAATATCCTTTCTGCAAAAATAACTATGATGTTTTAAAAGGAAATTTTGAAGAACTGATTCGAGAAAGCACCGAATATCTTACCGATTATGTTTATGTATTAGGTGAACAAAGTGTGAAAATTGTTCTCTATGAAGTTGGCCTATCAAACGAAGATTTTAAGGATGTACGCCAGGAAATTTTAAATAAGGAAGAGGAATTAAAAAATGAGCTACAGAAACACAGGGACGAGTCTAAGAAATATGAGAATTACCTGAAAAATCAAGTTGCAATAATTAACGGTCTCGAAACCGACATCATTCAACTGGTTGAAAATAAAATTAAAGAAAAAGAAGCTGAGTTATTAAATGACCCAAAAAATCAAGATTTAATAGATGCGTATGTGAAAGGTAAAGAACTACTTAATATACTCTCTACCCTTTCCAAAAAAGAAATTAATTATACTTGGCAAACCTCCTCATTCAAAAATGCAAATTTCGGGATTGTTTCGTTTTTAGCCTCCAATAATCCAAAAACCTCATTGTCAGTAGGCGTTAGAAATACAATTTATTTTCAGCCAAACAAATTCCCTTCAATAATTCAAAATATTGAATCTGTCGCTGAAAACAAACTGAATAATTTTGGAATAAGCTTGCTGAAAGCCATTATTATCAATTTTAACGAAGTAAGTTTTATTGCTGGAACTAATAGAAAACCAAAATTTGATGTTAAGATTAGAGATGTTCAGTTTGCAGGGGCCTTTTCGTTTGTTCAGGCATTGGAAAGCCTCTTCAAAGATTTGCTTGGAGATAATTTTTCATTAGATATATCGCCTCAAAATATTGCAATTGAATATCTCTTACCCATCAAGTATTTAGGAACCCCTTCATTTGGTTTTAAAGACATCTTATTTAGAATAGTATATACCCTTTACTTTAACAAAAGACCCATGGAATTAGGCGTGGGTATTGGAACACCGGAGAATAGAACAAAACTGGCTGTCGGTATTTATACAGGTCTTTTCTACTTTCTTGTGATTGGTAATCCAAAAGATGGTATTACAACTATTATAGTTAGCATAGAATTTGGAGGATATTTTGGGTTGAGTTTAGGCCCTTTAAGAGGTGAAGTTAAGCTTGTTGTAGGGCTATATTATAGAAAAGACTTGTCTGGGGTAGTAATGGAAGGTTATTTCCTTTGCGAAGGTCGGGTAAAACTATGGTGTTTTATGGTGTCCGCTAGATTTTATATGGGGGTACGTAGTCAAGGTAGTTATGTGGAAGGTAGATGTACCGTTTCTTATAAGATTAAAATCAGTAGTCTAATAAAAAGAAAATTTTCCACTACATATTACAAGAAAATGGCAGGTGCAACTCCTGCAAACAATCAATCTGCAAGTGCGGCTAAATCTATTTTAAAATATTCGGAAATAAATGGACTTACAAATAAGATTTCAGATGAGCAAAGATTGAATATAAAAAGGAAAATAGATAACCCAGTTAAGCGTATTGTGACTCCTCTTAATGAGTCTGAATGGCAAATTTTTATCAACTCTTACATAGACTAGACATGCAAGACAAAACTTCATTTACACATATAAGAACTAGCATTCTGCCATTTGGATATAAAAAAGGGTTCTATCGATTTTCCTTATGCATAGATCTGAATTCTAATTTCGATGCAATATCAGATAAGGACGCATTAGCACTAAGATATTTTACGAGTTTGTACGGAAGAGCAGAAAAAGTTCAAGATGGGTCTATTCAGGAGCCAATAATAAATCAAATTATCAAAAATGTAGAACTTAAGGTAAACGATAAAATAATTAAATCATCGGATATTAATCTTTGTTTTGAAAAGGAAAAAGGAATTGCAAGTTCCATAAACACTGTTTGGAAAGAATTTCTGAACAAGTACGACACAACCAATCTTTCATTAAAAAACATAGGCTATGTTGCTGATTCTCTAAAAATAACACCAGATAATACCAGCACAATTTTTGATAGCGAAGGTATACCCAAACCAGAAAATTTAAGGGAAACAGCAATTAAACAATTCAATACCTTAAAAAATAATAAAAAGGCTGTTGAAGGTATTACAGCGCTAAGCCAAGAAGTTGAAATGATTGATAAATTGTCATTGGACTTCAGTAAAAAACTGGAAGGTATTTCGCAATTTTCTAAAAACTATAGCTCAGTAAAGGTAAATCAACTGTGGAAAAACAAGTCAGGTAATTCTTTATTGGATAATACCAATAAAATATTGGATTTATGGGCATTTATTGATGAAGATTTGGTTCTTCAAAGGTTATTTGGTAAAACCATTGATTTTGAAATTTCAGAAGACGTATTGGATGAAATACTAGTCAGTGAAGACTTGATGTTATCCCTGTCCTTCAAAAGTTCTTTAGATACAATAATAACTCATACAAAACTTAACTGGCAACACCTGAAAACAAAGTGTAAATTCTTTGAATCAAAAAAATTAATACTTGTAGATGATAAAATCAACGAGAAAAAAATTATTGAAGGTACTAATTATGATGTAGGAGGGAAATTGATAGCCTTAAAAGGGTTAAAAGACAGATTTCAAGAAAAAATAGAATTGTTAAGAGATCCAGATGCCAAGGAATCAGATAAGCATTTAATTCGGAAAGAATTAATGAAAATAGATACTGCAAGCCTAACAATTGGAATCAACGTATATGATAGTACCGCAAAAAAAATTGCTGAAAGAGAAAGGCAAGCCTATGAAAATTCCAAAGGAAAGCAAATAGATGATTCTATATTGTACTTAAGTGATATTAGAAGTGGTTATCGAGTAGGGGCTAAAAGTGATTTGTCAGAGGAAATAACACCATTAGGTTTGCGTACGGTTTCAATTATTGACTCATTAAGTAGACTTGGAACCGAAATCGTACTTCCCGAAGAATTATCTCGACAATATTTTGCCATAAATACTGATACTGCAATGCATGCTCTTGTGGAGGAGAATACTGAAGGGGGTGATACAGTAATCAAAGAGGAAGCAATTTTAGACCCAGCCATGTTATCTTGGTCAGGTGAAAATTTGGGAATGCCAAGCATTTTTTCCGTCCAAGAAGATGATACGAACTTCGAATCTACTGTCGATGAAGGGGGCATTGAAAGCTCCACTCAATTCGTTATGGAATATTTTTCAAAATTTTATGGAGAGGATTACGATCTTAAGGGATTTAGATTTGTTGGAAATGAAAGAACTGGAGCCGACCATAAAAATGGTTTTGTAAAACTTAATACCAATACGGAAGAAGTAAAAGTTCTTTTGAAATATTCTCACCCTAGAGCAATGGGTGGTTTAGGAAACAAAAAGCTAATTTTTGGGAGAGAATATGACATTCTTTTGACCTCCCAATATCGGAATGGCTATGCACCCGAAATATCTGAATTAGTAAATCTACCTACTCCGCACGACTATAAAATTAGCCTTGAGAAATTCATTTACAAGAGAAATGAACCTGTTAAACCTATAGAGTTTTATCTTAAGGAACCACTATTTGAA
>JBCCOJ010000301.1:0-3527 GCA_039025415.1 Bacteroidota bacterium
AGGCTGAAAACACATGCCCAAACTTGTCCATTTGCAACCATTCATTTGAGTCGTTAATGGTTCTGAATTTTGAGCGCTCAAAATCTGCATACCATAATTGGTCCAGTCCAATTAAGGTGGCGGCGGCAAGAGCAGATTCGGTTATGATAATACCTTTCTTTCTTGGTGAGTTGAGAGTGTCGCTCGGTTTTAAAAAGTTCTGGAGCCCTGATTGGGATTGGGATAAATCAGGTTTTAGGAATAGCAATAGTATTACAATAAAAAAGAATCTAAAGCTGTTCATTTAATTGTTTATATTATCTTGAGAATACCATTAAAACAAAAACGTAGCCCGTCATTGCGAGGACAAAGGACGAAGCCCGCCTTCCGAAGTCTCGTGCGGAGGGCAGGCAATCTACAATAGATAATTATATGAATTCTTGAAGATTGCCGCGGTCGTACCTCCCTCGCAATGACGCTGTTCGTATGATTGCTAGTCATTCATATTTCAACTTCGATAATTCATTCTCAATCTGACCTCTAATCTCTAATTTCTCATTTCTTTCTACCTTATAATCACTTCATAATCCCCTGTGAATTTAAATAGCGCTGATACGCCCTGGCATTGGCATTATGTTGGGCAAGTGATTTCGCAAACTTATGGTACCCCGGTTTTTTTGCGTCAGCTGCAAAATAATAATAGTCGTGTTTCTCGGCATTTAACACTGCATCGATGGCAGAGATATCGGGCATTGTTATCAAACCTGGAGGAAGCCCTGCATTCATATATGTATTATACGGGGAATCTATTTCTTTGTGAATGTTCAAGACCCGCTTAATAACAGTGTTTTTGTATTCAGGTAATTGGTAAGCAGCAAATTTAAGAGTTGGGTCGGCTTGAAGAGGCATACCAATTTTTAACCTGTTGAGATAAACACCTGCTACCCTTGGCTGTTCAACAGCTTGTTTACTTTCTTCATAAACTATGGATGCCAAGGCCATAACTTCATCACGGGTAAGATTTATCGCCTTAGCCTTCGCGTTTCGGCTATTGTTCCAAAAGCGATTGTATTCCTTGAGCATACGGTCCCTAAAAGTTTCAGCAGAGCTATTCCAAAACAATTCATAGCTATTGGGAAGGTACATGCCAAGGGCGGTTTTTTCATTAAAGCCGCTTTTCCGAAGAAACGTTTCATCTTCCATTGCCTCCAGTAAAGAAAGGCTATCGGCTTCGATTTGCTCACTCACGCGACCCGCTAAATCTGCTAGGGATGATTTATTGTTGAAAGAAACCTTGACTGGCAGATTGTTGCTTCTAATGGAATTGATAATCTGATTATTATTCATTCCCTTCTTGATAACGAATCGGCCCGCTTTAAGATTATTAACGTATTTCTTTTGTTGGGCTAATGCATCAAAAGCATCTAAATCATTTAATAAGGGTTCAAGCTGGGATCTGACTTCGGCGTAATTCGCATCTGAAGAAATAAAAATGTAGGCCTCCTCATTTTCGAAAGCTGTGTTTGGGGCTAACATTGCATTATAGATGTAATAGGCGAAAAAAGCTGCTGCTACTAGTCCTAATAAGGCGATGGCCCAAAGAATTTTCTTGATATACATTAGGTTAAAATTCGTTGCAGGGAATATTCGTTTTTGAAATCACCCCCGATATAATTCCAATCTTTTTTTAGACCAATAATCTCAAATTTTTCAGATTCAAACAATTTTAAGCTTTGATTGTTCTCCTCGGAAACATTACAATATAATTGATGCAGGTCTAAATGTGTTTTACAATAATTAGCCAAAAGTTTAAGGGATTCCTTACCAAAGCCCTTATTTCTGTCTTTTACGTCCTTAACAAGAATTCCGATACCAGCGCGTTTATTTTTAAAATCACAGTCAAAAATATCAATTAAACCAATAGCTTCATTGGTTTCAATCTTACAAATTACAAGCCTTAACTGTTTTATCTCGTAAATATCCCGATGGGACTGTTTAAGGTATTTTTCAATTAAAAATTTGGAAAATGGGGTGATGGTATTGCTCAATTTCCAGACCGCTTCGTCATTCTCCAAATTATGGATAAATTCCAAATCAGAAGGCTCTAAGGCCCTAAGATATATAAGATTTCCCTTTAAGGTTTCCATTCGATTTCTCCTTTGAAGACCTGAACCGCCGGGCCAATTAGTTTAATATTATTATAACCGCCCTCGGTTGGGCTAAAAGATACCTTCAACTCCCCGCCTTGTGTTTTTAAGCTGATTATTTGGGCTTCAGTTTCACCCGTGTTATGCATTGACAAAGCAACTGCGGTGACGCCCGTACCGCAGGAAAGGGTTTCATCTTCAACACCACGCTCGTAGGTACGCACGGCAAAAGCGGTATCTGATATTTTATTGACAAAATTTACATTTACCCCCTTATTTGCATAAGGCTCGTTGTATCTAATTTTAGCTCCAAAGGTTTGCACTTCAAACCGCTCCAATTCCTCCTTTATCATTTCAACATGGTGAGGTGAGCCTGTATCTAAAAAGGTATGGTTTTTATGCTTTTCTATTCTGGTTACCTCTTGCATTTCAAGATGGATTTGGCCATTGGAAATTTCGGCGTGGTGCATCCCATCAATCGCATTAAACTTTGTTTTACAATCGATTATGCCTAAATACTTTGCAAATGCAACAATACAGCGGCCACCATTACCACACATACTGCTTTGATGACCATCAGAATTAAAGTAAATCATTTTAAAATCAGACTCTAAATCATCTTCCAACAGTATTAATCCGTCTGCCCCAATGCCAAATTTTCTGTCGCATAAAAAAGCGATTCGTTTGGCATCATATTTGCCAAATATATTATGACGATTATCAACTAGCACAAAGTCGTTGCCGGTACCTTGGTATTTATAGAATTGAAGTTTCATAAGCCTTGCAAATATATACAATCAATGCTTAAAACTTAGCTGTTAAATCAAGGTTAAGTCTAGCCAGTAGTGCCGTTAAAAATCGTTAAAGTTAAAATACAGAATCAATAAATAATTAATTTTAATCGTTACCTAATTTGTAAATAGAGAACACATGAAAAAGACTTTAAGTTTATCAGTTGTTTCAATATTAGGTGGAGTTATAACCTTATCATCCTACCTATATTTTGTTGACACCGAGCAACCGGATGTCAAAGAGACCATACAGGCACAAACACCAGCCATTATACCAACAACCTTCAACACAAGTACGAATACATTTTCTACAATTGAGGCGCCCGATTTTATCAGTGCTGCAGAAAAGAGCGTACATGCCGTAGTTCACGTTAAGAATACCGCCATCGTGTCTGCTACTCCAAGCATTCAGGATTTTTTCTATGGAAGAACACCACAGCCAATAACCCAAGTTGGTACTGGAAGTGGGGTGATTATCTCCCCTGACGGGTACATTATTACCAACAATCACGTGAGTGCTGGGTCTGATGAAATTTCAATAACGCTTAACGATAATCGCGTTTTTAAGGCGCAACTTATAGGAACCGACGAAAATACTGATATTGCGCTC
>JBCCOJ010000302.1:0-3512 GCA_039025415.1 Bacteroidota bacterium
AATTAAATGATTTTAAAGCGGTTTAAGGATAAATCGATTCAAAAGTACATCAATAAACTGTTAAGCGAACGCAACGTTTCAATTAAGCAGGGAGAAATAAAAACAGTAGGCGTATTGTTAAATGCCTACGAATTTGCCGATATTGAAGTGTTTAACAGGTTTCTTACTGGGCTGGATATTCAACAGGCACGAACAAAAATTGTGTCTTTTGTTTCAGACCCAAAAGCTTCTAAGGAATTATGGGGCGCTTATTTCAACCCAAAGCATATAGGTTGGAATGGCAAGATAAGTCATCCAGACCTTCAAATTTTTATAGAAACAGAGTACGATTTACTGTTGTGTTTTTACAATGAGGCTCACATTGAACTTGATTTGGTCGCTGCAGAATCAAATGCAAATTTTAAGGTAGGTATTTCTAGGGAAAAGTCTGATTTTTTCGATTTAATAATCGACGTTCAGTCACACGATTTCAAGACCTTTGGAAGTGAGCTCACCAAATATTTAAATGTTCTAAATAAACTTTGATGAATAAATTTAAAGGCACGGGTGTCGCCATAATTACACCATTTAGAAAAGACGAAACAGTTGATCATGAGGCGCTGTCAAAATTGGTGGATTATAATATCGAAAATGGCGTAAATTACATCGTCATAAGTGGTACCACCGGGGAAAGTGTCACAATAACTAAACAGGAAAAAATTGAAATAACAGATACTATAATTAAAGCAAATAGTGGTCGGGTACCATTGGTGCTGGGAATTGGTGGCAATAATACTTCGGCAATAATCGAAGAAATTAAATCTACGGATTTATCAGATATTGACGCTATACTTTCGGTGAGTCCCTATTACAGTAAACCAACCCAAGAAGGCATATATCAACATTTTAAGGCTATTTCAAAAACCTCTCCGGTTGATATTATTCTTTACAATGTTCCTGGGCGTACCGCCTCAAATATGTTACCTGAGACGACCTTGCGTTTAGCAAACGATTTTGAAAATGTTATTGCCGTTAAGGAGGCTGGAAATAATGTACATCAATATCTAAAGTTGCTACGGGATAAACCATCTGACTTTTTAATAATCTCAGGAGACGATGACCTTGTTCTTGGTGTTGTTCTAGCTGGTGGGGCAGGAGTGATTTCGGTTTTGGGCCAAGGACTTCCAAAACAATTTACGCAGATGATTAATTATGGTCTAGAGGGTAAGGCTAAAGAAGCTTATGCCATACATTTTGCACTGATGGAAATCACCTCACTCATTTTTTCTGAAAATAATCCTGCGGGAATAAAGTCAGTTTTAGAAGCATTAGGTCTATCAAATTCAACCGTAAGATTACCTTTAGTCGAGGCAAGTACATTGCTTAAGGAAAACATTAAAAACGCACTTAAAAAGTTTGATGTTTAATATCTAAGTTAATTATAACTTAAATAGAAAGATAGCTTTCTTGTAATCTTTATTTTGGTCAAAATTATCGTTTTTTAAATACATTATTAATCCGTATTTTTGCCTGCATTTTTTTCAGGATTGAAAATGAGGCTAGCCTTATCACACATGAAGAATCTTTTTTATTTAATAATCACGGTTTTAATATTTTGTACGTCTTGTAGCGAGTACCAAAAAGCATTAAAGAGTGAGGATGTTGCCGCTAAATTCAAGCTAGGTACAGAGTTATATGATGCCGGTAAGTACAATAAGGCTAATCGATTATTTGAGCAAATCGTCCCAAAATATCGAGGTAAGCCCCAGGCTGAGAAATTAATGTTCATGCACGCCAATGCATTTTACCAAACCAAGGACTACTATATTGCTGGTTATCAATTTGATAATTTTCAACGTAGTTATCCCCAAAGTGAAAAGGCTGAGGAGGCAACATTTCTAGGTGCCAAAAGTTACTGCCAACTATCTCCTGTTTATTCAAAGGAGCAAGGAGAAACTATTTCAGCTTTGGAAAAACTGCAATTGTTTGTGAATAAATATCCAAACTCACAGTATTTGCCAGAGGCGAATAAGCTTATAAAAGAGTTAGACTATAAATTAGAGAAAAAGGCTTTTGAAATTGCAAAGCAGTATAATCAAATTGCATATTTTGAGTCATCAGATTATGAAGCGGCAATTAAGGCGTTTGATAATTTTTTAATCGAATATCCCGGTACTAGTTTCCGTGAAGCGGCAATGTTCTATCGTTTAGACTCCGCTTATCGTTTGGGAATTAACAGTGTTCAAAAGAAAAAAGAGGAGCGTTTGAATATCGCCAAAGGCTATTATGATTCATTTAAAAGATTTTATCCAAATTCTGAATTTATTGCGGAAGCTGATAAAATGAACTCAGAGATGACAGCAGCATTAGAAAATTTTAATAAAAAGATTTAATACAGATACCAATGATAGATTTAAAAAAGACAGAGGCACCAATTACAACGAAGACATTCGATAGAAATATCGTAGACCAACCCACCGAAAATATCTATGAGGCTATTTCGGTTATAGCAAAGCGTGCCGAACAAATCAATACCGATATCAGAAGGGAATTAGTGGATAAATTAGAGGAATTTGCAACCTATAATGATAGTCTTGAGGAAATTTTTGAGAACAAAGAACAAATTGAAGTCTCAAAATTTTACGAAAAGTTGCCAAAGCCCCATGCACTAGCTATTCAAGAATGGCTAGACGATAAAATTTACTATAGAAATACAGAGGACGACGTTCAAGAATAATATCGGCGTATGTCAATACTGAGCGGTAAAAATATACTTTTAGGCATAACTGCTGGTATTGCCGCTTACAAAACAGCCAGTTTAACTAGGCTTTTCATTAAGGCAGGTGCAAATGTGAAAATCATTATGACACCTGCCTCTAAAGATTTTATTACTCCCCTAACCCTTTCAACTCTATCCAAGAACCCCGTCAATTCTTCATTTATCAATGAGGAAGATGATAACGCTATGTGGAATAATCACGTAGAATTGGGGCTTTGGGCCGATTTATTTTTGATTGCGCCGGCCACGGCAAATACGCTGTCAAAAATGGTAACCGGCAATTCTGATAATTTGCTATTGGCAACTTATCTCTCTGCCAAATGCCCGGTATATTTTGCGCCAGCCATGGATTTGGATATGTACAAGCATCAATCCACTAAAAATTCATTATCTGCCTTGCAAGACTATGGAAACGTTATGATACCTGCAACCAGTGGCGAATTGGCAAGTGGTTTGGTAGGTGAGGGTAGAATGGCCGAGCCTGAGGATATAATTACATTCATTGAAAGCGATATGCTTGGGAAGTTGCCATTAAGAGGAAAGAAGGTTTTGATAACCGCAGGACCAACTTACGAGGCAATCGATCCGGTTCGATTTATTGGAAATCATTCAAGTGGTAAAATGGGTTTCGAAATTGCCAAAACCGCGGCCAATTTAGGGGCTCAGGTTATCTTGATTTCTGGGCCTTCTAGCGAAGAATTGAATCATTCGTCAATAGAAGTCAGTCGCGTAACATCTGCTCAGGACATGTACG
>JBCCOJ010000303.1:0-3509 GCA_039025415.1 Bacteroidota bacterium
GCGCTACTACTTTTTAGTGCTGCGGAAATTTTCTTTGTAAATTCCATTGGCCTACCTTTTAATTCAGGTTCAATCATTGCCGGGGTAGCTCTAATATTGGTGTTTTATTTCGGATTAAAATACACACGAGACAAAAACTATAAATACGCAAATACCCTAATACTTTGCCTCATTTTTATTTTCATTGGCTTTTCCTCATGGATAATGCTACCTATTCGGGCTAATGCAAATGTGATTATCAACGAAAATAATCCCTCGAGCGCAAGGGAACTACTCGCCTATTACAATTTAGAGCAATACCCAGAAACCCATTTATTTTATGGACCCTTGTTCACTGACCAATATTCTGGACTTGATGAGAATAATCCCTATATCGATGATAAGCCCAAATATGAAAAAGATGAAGAATCAGGTAAATACATCATCGTGAACGAATGGAAAAGCGCCAAACAAAACTACAATTCTGAGCACGCCTCAGTATTACCAAGAATGTGGAGCGGTGAACACGCTGAAAACTACATGATGTTTGCTGGCTTGTTGGATTTTAAGCTCAAGCCAGAATACCAGATGGAAAACGAACTTCGCAATCTGGTAAATCAATTTAAATCTGAGGTGGCAAAAGGAAACGTTGACTATGAAGGTTATCATGGTTTCCTAAAGAATTATGGCCGTGATTTTTTAAATATTGAAAAACCATCTTTTGGGGATAATCTATATTATATGCTAGATTATCAGTTCGGCTATATGTACTGGCGTTATTTTATGTGGAATTTCACGGGTCGCCAAGACGATATTCAAGGCAGGTATGATGACCTCCACGGCAACTGGATTAGTGGTATTGATTTTATTGATGAATGGCATTTGGGCATGTCACAGGATAACCTGCCAAGTGATGTTGAAAATAATAAAGCAAGAAATACGTATTACTTCCTGCCTTTAATATTAGGGTTGGTTGGCTTTTTATTTCTCATGGGTCGTGACCCTAAACTATTCTGGGTAATGCTCGTGTTTTTCCTTTTTACTGGATTGGCGATTCAATTCTACACCAATGTTCGCCCCTTTGAACCAAGGGAGCGGGATTACTCAGTAGTCGGTTCCTTCTATGTGTTTGCCATATGGATTGGTTTTGGAGTCTATGCCATCTTCAATGCCCTTAGGAAATTTTCTGACTCCAAATTAATGGCTCCTGCAGTTACTTTGGTCTGTTTAATTTTGGTTCCGGGTATTTTAGCCGCGGAAAATTGGAATGACCACGACCGTTCAGAGCGTTATACAGCACAAGCCATGGCACGAAAATATTTAGAGTCCTGTGCGCCCAATGCTATCCTTTTCAGTATTGGTGATAATGATAGTTTCCCACTTTGGTACCTTCAGGAAATAGAAGGTGTTAGAACCGATGTTCGGGTTGTGAATACGAGTTTGTTCCAGACTGATTGGTATATCGACCAGATGAAGCGCAAGGCTTATGAGAGTGACCCCATCCCATCACAATTGACCCACGAGCAATATCGCTTCGGGACACGGGATTATATCATGAAAAATGAAATTACCCGAGACACTTTTCTCATTAAAGATTTCATGAATTTCATATCTAGCGATGACCCAAAATATAAATTGAAATATGCGATTCAAGCTCAAGGTGAGGATCCATCGGGGTATCCAGCACAGCTTTTAAATTCTAACTATTTGCCAACAACTAACATTAGAATTACCGTTGACAAGCAGAATGTATTGGACAATAATATTGTCAAAGCAAAGGACGCTGATAAAATTGTGCCTTACATCGATATTAAATTAGGCGGTGGTGCACTCTATAAAAACCGATTACTTATGTTGGACATTGTTGCCAACAATGATTGGAAACGCCCCATTTATTTTACGGGAGGTGCTTTTGGTGACGAGGATTACATTTGGATGAAGGATTATCTTCAACTCGACGGACTTTGCTACAAGCTCGTACCTATCAAAACTCCGGTTGACCGCGCAAACCCATTTGATATGGGTAGAGTTGATACAGATTTGATGTACGAACAGATTATGTCTTGGGATTGGGGGAATAGTGGAAGCGACAATATTTATCACGATGTTGAGACCAGAAAAAACGGGATTACCTATCGTGGCAACTTAGCAAGATTATTGGAAACCTTGATTGAAGAAAATAAACTTGATAAAGCAGAAAAGGTCGCTGATTTAGCCATGGAAAAAATGCCGGTTGATAAGTTTGGCTTCTATACCCTGCTTGAACCTTATATCGGAGGTTATTATGAGGTAGGTGCAAAAGAAAAGGCTAGAAATTTATATTTGGAGGTCTCCCGAAAATATCAGGAAAATCTCACCTACTGGAGTGAAGTTTCTATTGAAAACCAAACCAGATATATCGATGAAGTGGTTACAGATATAGAGAGATATCGAAGTCTAGTGGATTTACTGGTTATCTACAACGACGAGGAATTTGCCATGAAGGAAACCAAAAAGTTCAACAATTACTTGGAATTGTTTAAGCATTTCTCAAGTGAAGGGGCCGAAGAGGCAGAGCCTATTAGGGAAGACCGCGATTTGCAAACGGATTCAATTGGAGATTTACTTGAGATTCAGGATTAAACGGAAGACTGAGGACTGAGGACTGAGGACTGATAACAACTCATCCCAAAGTCGAATTTTATAAGATGCAGAAATATTATCAACATGATTTCTGAATAAACAGAATCCATCTCATATTGAATTTAGTTCCTGTAAAAACCCCCTGGCTCTTGAAACGTCTTTATCCTAATTATGTTTGGGATATTAATACGGACGACAAAGTACTTTATCTTACTTTTGATGATGGACCAACTCCTGAAATCACGGAATTTGTATTAGAACAACTTCAAAAATATCGAGCTAAAGCTACGTTTTTCTGCATTGGCTCCAACGTGGAAAAATATCCTGATATTTTTAATCAATTATTAGCGAAAGGCCATTCTGTCGGAAACCACACGATGAACCACGTTAAGGGTTGGCGTTTTAGTACTAATGATTATTTGGAAGAGGTCGAAAAAGCTCATTCTGCCTTTCAGAAATCTCTACCAACGGGAGAAAAATTCCAAGTGATAAATGGAATTTCAAAAAAAATGCAATCGTACACTCACAACAAGGGTTTCAATTCAGCACTTTTCCGCCCGCCATACGGTCAAATAACCAGAAGCCAAGGTGAAAATTTGAACCAGTTGGGCTATAAGGTTGTGATGTGGGATGTGCTTTCTTTTGATTGGTCTTCTCAAGTTTCTGAAGAAAAGTGTCTTCAAAACGTCATTACAAAGAGCAAGTCTGGCAGTGTAATCGTGTTTCATGATAGCCTAAAGGCATCAAAAAATATGATGTATGCCATACCTAAGTTGTTGGCGTATTTTTCTGAGAAAGGTTACAGATTTGAGTCTTTGAAGATTTCTTAAAAACCTACTAATGATCTTGCAATAGGCATTAAAATAATAATCTAGAGGTACTCCTGCATAATCCCAATTAGCGTATTA
>JBCCOJ010000304.1:0-3488 GCA_039025415.1 Bacteroidota bacterium
CACGTAGTATTTTGATAAACCGTAAAAGAGCCCCAATGAAATTAATTGTGCAATCACAAAACTCCAAACCATTTTTTTAGCCAAGAACTGGTGCGAAATTACTAAAGTTGCCAACCTGACAAAATCACCCATTAATTGCCATTTAAAAAGTTCTGACATACCTTCAAAGTTGGGATATACCAAATGAATTATCTGCTCTCGGAACAGATATATAATTAACATTCCCAAAGCGAATAAGGGTAACAAGGTTTTGTAAATATGCAATACTTCTTTCACAAAAGCAAAAGAAGCCTCAATCTTGGCAAATTTTGGTATGACGTAGAGCGTAAACAAGCTTGAGGAAAACACCATATAATTCTTTGAAATATAGGTCATCGCCGTCCAGTAGCCAGCTTCATCAATATCAATTCGGTTGGTAATTGTGGAACGAATATCAATTTCAATATAATTAATGAGAACAGTCGATATGAAAGACATTAACGAAAATGCAAGCATCGGCTTTATAAAATCGGTATCGATTTTAATTCCGTTAAGTTTTAGCTTAGTCTTTAAGCGCTTGACAAAAAAAAACGCTATGGCGAGAGCGTTAACGATAGGCGCCAACACCATGGCAATAAGCACACCTTTTAAATTAAAATAATACAATCCCAAAAGTAACAGCGAAATCGCCATTAAATACGAGCCCAATTCTATCTTTGCGAATTTCTTGTAATCTGAAAAACCATTTATAAATCCGTAGAGCATCCGGTTAATGCCAATGACTAAGGGCAAAAAGGACAAATACCGAATGACTTCAACATATGTTTTACCGCCAAAAAGTCGGTCTGCAATATATTCAGCATTAAAAAAGAGAACTACGGTGGATAAAATCGAACCAAAAAGAATAAATAGTAATCCCGTCGAAAAGAGATGACCCAATCGTTTTGGTGAATTTTCATGTTCTGAGGTATATTTGACAATACCATTAAAAATTCCGGCAGAACTAGTACTTGTCAGTATGTTCATAACATTTCTCAACTGACCGATTTTAGCAATTCCCGCCTCTCCAAAAGTCAAGGCCAAAAGACGCTGAACCACCACCGAAATTATTAAACGAATGACGACAACTACCCCATTTAATGAGGTCATCTTAAGCAGTAAATTCTGTTTAAATAAGTTTCTTAGGGAATTCAACGGAAATTATTTACACTATTAATAACCTTCTGCACTTCGTCATCGGACAATACAGGGCTTAAAGGTAAGCTCACTTCAGTTTTATGTATGGCTTCGGTGATCGGAAGATTTAAATTATTGCGAGTTTTCAGGGCATCTTGATTGTGTGGTGCTATTGGATAGTGAATAAGCCAACCAATTTCATTTTTATCTAGGTATGAAGTAAAATCATCACGATTATCTACACGAACTGCAAAGACGTGAAACACATGATTTTCTGACCCATCGCAATACGGCAATCTGACTTTGGGATTATTTATTTCGCTCAAATACCTATTTGCAACTTTTCGCCGTTTGGCGTTATCAGCATCCAAGTACTTTAATTTAATATTTAAAAAGGCCGCTTGAATCTCATCCAATCTGCTGTTGTAGCCAATAATATTGTTAATATATTTTTTTGAGCTGCCATAGTTTCGCATTAGCTTAATGGTTTCCGCCAAGTCGTGATTGTTAGTTGTGACTGCTCCGGCATCACCCAGAGCACCAAGGTTTTTAGTAGGATAAAAACTAAAAGCAGCTGCATGACCAAGATTACCTGCCTTCTTAAAATTTCCCACTTGATTAGTAAAACTAACTAGATTTTCAGTCGCGTCTCCAACTCCTAATGCTGAACTCTGAACTCTGAACTCTGAACTAAAAACCGCTCCGTGCGCCTGGGCAGCATCCTCCAAAATCAAAAGTCCATGTTTTTCTGAAATGGCACTTATAGCTTCCATATCGGCAAGCTGACCGTAAAGATGAACCACGAGTATGGCTTTTACCTCAGGATTGATCTGTCTTAAAATTTCCGAAGGAGAAATATTGAAGGTCGTTTCATCGGGCTCAATAAAAATAGGTTCCAAACCTGCATTAATAACGGCAAGAATACTCGCGATATAGGTATTGGAAGGAACCATAACCTTGTCACCTTGCTTTAGTTTCCCTAAATGAATATAAGCTTTGAAAATCAAGGTTAGGGCATCTAATCCATTGGCCACACCTATACAATGTGAAGTGCCACAATAATGGGCTAAGTTCTTTTCGAAAGTGGCAACTTCCGCGCCAAGAACGTAATGACCTGAATCCAAAAAATTTTGATAGACTTTATTGAACTCAGGTTCAAACCTCTTATTGATTTTCTGCAGATTTAAAAACTCAACCATTTAATTTAAGTTCAAATACGGGTTGGGGATAAATATGACAGCCAAATTCCTGTTTTTGTTTTAACATACCGGGATTGTAGCCACCGTCAAATCCGTCGTCATTGATTCGTCCCATTGAAAAATAACATAACCCTTCTTCCTGATATTTTTTTATTAAATATACAAACAGCATATCCAGTGCACCTAGTTTCTCTCCTTGCGCTGAAGCAATGCCGTACTGGGATTTTACGGTCATTTTAGTTTTAAAAATTGTAATACCTGCCAACAATACATTATCAAGGTAAATATTAAACTGAATTATTTCCTTTGGAAACGCTTCATACAGACTTAATATTTCATCTAAAGTATGTACAGGTTTGGTATTATGTTTTTCAGCAAGTCTTCGCTCGAGTAAAAATTTCCAAAATGGTTGGAATTCAGAAATTCCTTCCCTTACCTCAAATCTCCCAGATTCCAATTTGCGATAGCGTTTCAATTTTGACTTGTAAATTATGAAATCAGATTTATAATCAATAGCCAAAATCAAATTTTGATGAATGATCTTAGCCTTTCTTTTATTGAGAATATATTGAACCTCCTCATTTGGCTGGCTTGAATACAAACTTGGAAACGATTTTATGACCAAATTTTGAAAGCCGTTTCCCTTTAGGAAGGCTACGACCGCCTCAAATATCGTTTCCAAATCTGGTAAAGTGATATTTTCATTTATGATGATACCGCCGTAAGTCAATCCCTGATGGGAGTATAAAGTTTGAGCTTTTTTATTTGCAGGTAATAGCGCAATTAGCTTTTCCTTAGAATACACCATTAACGAGAAATCCTCAAAACGGTCATTATGGTAATCCATAAAGTTTCTGTTGAAAAGGAAGGTGGCGTTTTTGGAAGTTATGATGAAATCATTCCATATTTCTAAATCGCTTGATAAATAAGGACGTATCTTAAAATGCATAATCCCCTAAGATTTTAGAACCACCATAAATCGCTTACTCGAGACGTAAAACTAAAATTATTTTTTACATTTAGCCCTAAACCACCCTATTTTCAATTTTGGAGCGCAATTTATATTTCAATCTTGGTTTATTCTCGATATTTTTTGTGTTGTTCTTAATCATTGTTCAAACACCAGCAATGTAC
>JBCCOJ010000305.1:0-3488 GCA_039025415.1 Bacteroidota bacterium
ATGAATAATCGGCTTGAGTTTATTTCAGCCATAAACTGTAATGATAATTGGCTATCACACTTGTCAAAACAAAGGGCTGACCTAATGATTTATGAGTCTTATCTCTACATGAATTGTTACATTTTTGAACATTTCATTGGTTGTAGCTAATTTCAAATAAACATTTTATTTAAGGTTAATCATCTCCAGAAAGAAAAGAACCACAAGCTATAGTCTATGGCTAAACTGGTATTGTGCAAGTTATTTTGTATCTTTTAAGTCTATGAAAACTATAAAATTCGCTACTTTTTTCTTTCTTGTTTTTACATTCCTCTCCTGTAAATCTGATAAAGAGCCCCAATTGGATATTGAACCAGACGATAATTATAATACCATTGTTGCTAATAGCGTTGACAGAGATTGGAAAGAAATAGAAAAGGATAGCGTGCTTAAAGCTTTGGTGGTCTACAGCAATACCAGCTATTTTCTTTATAAGGGACAACCCATGGGTTTCGAGTACGAATTGCTCGAACGCTTGGCAAAGGATTTGGGTTTGCGGTTACAATTGACCGTTTCTGAAAATCTAGATAATGAGTTTGAAGTTTTAAATCGCGGTGATGTAGATTTGATTGCCCACGGAATGACAATTACTAACCAACGAAAATGGGAAGTCGATTTTACAGATTATTTATATTTAACCAAGCAAGTATTGGTTCAAAAAAAGCCCGATAATTTTCGAAATCTATCTTGGGGTTCCCTTCAAAAACGGTTGATTAAAGACCCGGTTGAATTAATCAATGACACCATATCTGTTAGAAAAAACTCATCGTATTATGAACGTATTCTTAGTTTAAATAACGAAATAGGTGGCAGGATTATTATTGATACGCTTAGTAGTCACTTGACAACAGACGAAATTATTGACATGGTTGCCAACGGAGAAATTCGCTATACAGTTGCTGACGAAAACCTTGCAAAAATCAATGCCTCTTATCGACCAATTTTGGACGTAAGTGTCCCGATTTCCTTTTCACAGAGAATAGCTTGGGTTACCCGAAAAAAATCTGGAGAACTAAGGAATAAAATCAACCAATGGTTAAAGAAACAGCGAAAAACAACGGATTACAATGTGATTTATAATAAATACTTTAAGAACAAGCGTTCGTTTAGACGAAGGGTTAAAAGCGATTATTTTAGTCTTTCTGAAAATCAAATAAGTTCTTACGATAGACTTATAAAAAAACATGCCGAAACTATTGGTTGGGATTGGCGATTAATAGCCAGCCAAATTTATCAGGAATCTAAATTTGACCCATATTCGGTTTCTTGGGCGGGTGCACAGGGTTTATTACAAATCATGCCCGCTACCGCCAAGGCCATAGGGGTTACCAATCCCAACGACCCAAATCAAAGTATCAAGGCTGGAGTAAAATATTTGAATATTAATCAAGGTTATTTTGAGGAGGTGACTGATTCAATTGAAAAAATCAAACTCACTTTAGCGTCTTATAATTGTGGTTTGGGTCACGTTCAGGATGCACAAACCTTGGCTAAATTGGATGGTAAGGATTCTAATAAGTGGGAGAATATCGCACCCATGTTATTGGCCTTACGATTTCCGAAGAATTACAAAAAACCCGAGGTGAAATATGGCTATGTTCGCGGCACTGAGCCCGTAAATTATGTCAATCAAATTTTTGAGCGCTATGAACATTATAAACGATTTATAGCAGACGAGAAGCCCAGTAATTTATCAAAAAATTAATGCTTCTTAATTTTTATTGATTTTAGCTCATTCCATATAAAATGCTCGAAAGGTTTAGGAGAAATATAGAAAACAACTATTGCTGACTCCTCACTGTTTATGAAGGATTGTATCATTTCAATATTAAGTTTAATCATCTTTCCAGTATGAAAACCATCAAAAACGGTCAGAGTACCTTTAGCCTTACTCTTTTTGTCTTCATCAACCTCAATTAATTTGAACTTTGGTTTTGGGAATGTCTCCGCCCAATGATTGGGTATCATCAAACCATCAAAATACGCGGTTAGGTTTTCTGTAAGACGGTCTATTGCCAGAGCATCTTTTGATTCAATTTCCCAAGCCATGACCAAAGTCCAGAATTGGTAGTTATCGGCTTTTGACCAATTTGGTGAAAACCGAAGTTCCTCGTAGCCATTAATATTCATTTTTGGCGCCCATTCTACTGGAAATTCAATCATTTCTCTTGGCCAAGAACTGTTTGCTTTAACTATGGCTAGACTATCTTGACCAAAGCAGAAGTTCAATACAAAGTAGACTACTATTAAAATAGTGTAGTTTTTCATTTTGTGAGTTTTGATAAAATTATTTGAATCATTCAAAAACAACCGTCAAGCAGTTGTAAAAAAAGTGTAAAAATTTTTAAATAGTGCGTAAATCATCATTTTAAAAATGGCTGATCAATAAAATTCAAGACGCTTTAATTCTTATGTTTGCAAAAACTTTTCAATATTGGATTCACTAACCCAAATTGTTCTTGGTGCCGCAGTAGGTGAGGCGGTATTAGGAAAGAAGGTTGGCAATAAAGCTTTATTGTACGGTGCTATTGCGGGCACGATACCCGATTTGGACGTTGTTGCTAATTATCTCACGGATGCCGTAACTGCGATTGAATTGCATAGGGGTTTTAGCCATTCTATTCTATTCTTTACTTTGGTATCACCATTCTTAGGCTGGCTAGTCAATAAAATTGAACGCAGCCGGTCTTTGGGTTGGAGACTGTGGGCCAAGTTGTTCTTCTGGGCCTTATTGACCCACGCGCTTTTGGATGCGTTTACCACTTGGGGGACACAAATATTTTGGCCATTTGAAATTCGTTTGGCATTCAATTCTATATTTGTTGTAGACCCGCTTTATACCATTCCGTTTTTAATAAGTACGATTGCCTTGATGTTTTTTAAACGAAACTCTAAAACAAGATCTTATCTAGGCAAAATAGGTCTTTTACTATCAACCTTTTATTTGGCAAACACCTTGGTGGTAAAATTCGCGGCGCACACCTTATTTGAAAAAGCATTAAATGAGCAAAATATTGAGTATAGCTCAATTAGCACAAGGCCTTCGCCAATGAACATTATTCTATGGAACGCCAACATTGACGCTAAGGATGCTTACCTCATTTCGGATTACTCGTTTTTTGATACGCAACCGATAAGCTTTAAGACATATCCAAAGCATCGAGCAAATTCAGAGCGTATAAGAAAATACGAAATGGTTCAACGCCTAATTGCTATTTCAGAAGGTTGGTATCTAATGGAAAAGAAAAATGGGGATTGGTATTTTTACGATTTGCGATTTGGTATTATTCCAAAGAAAAGTGGCGAAACCGATTTTGTTTTTGCCTATAAAATTGAAGAAAATGATGGCGAAATAAAGGTCACAGAATTACCCAAAAACAGGGAAGATGCAGTGTATTTATTAAGCGCTTTATGGACTCGCATTAAAGGAAATTAAGTAATTGGCTGTG
>JBCCOJ010000306.1:0-3482 GCA_039025415.1 Bacteroidota bacterium
GTCCGAAACCTGCAGTAGCACCAAGTATTAATCCTCCAATCACCGGCCATTGTGACATGCCTGACGTCACCGAAACAACCGGCACCAAAGCAGAGCGCATCTGTAAGGCACTATAAGCTTGGGCGTGCTGTACCGCATGACCTACCTCGTGGGCTGCAACTGCAGCACGCTCAAGCTTATAGTGCCTTGCAGATGCGTTCAGCTTTGGTACCGGTTGTTTCGGTAACCTCTGGCATGTCACAATGGCTGGTGATTGGAGGATTAATACTTGGTGCTACTGCAGGTTTCGGACCTGGCTTCTGGGTAGCAATCGCTGGCTTAGTTTTTATGGGCTTTGCTACGTTATTTAGTTTTATAACCTTACCCGTAGAATATGATGCTAGCACTCGTGCTTTAGCTTGGTTGAAAAATAGAAACATGGTTACCCCTGAGGAATATAAAGGGTCTGAAGACGCACTAAAGTGGGCCGCAAGAACCTATTTGGTGGCAGCTCTTGGAGCTTTAGCTTCATTGTTATACTGGGCCTTGCAAATATTTGGTAGTAGGCGATAGTTTTAGATTTTTTATCTACTTATTGGAAACTGAGCGACGATTTATAGCGTGGTTCAGTTTTCTTTTTATATTTTGTGCATCTAACCAATTACTATACAATTTATCATGGAAGAAAAAAATCTTAACCAATTTGAACAATTTGAAAATAAACTACTTGTAGCTGATTTAACTGACGAAGCCAGAGTGGCGTTTTATAAAAAAACCTACGCACATGTTGCTGCTGGAGTGTTGGTGTTTATTCTTTTTGAATGGCTATTGCTTCAAAGTGAAACCATAGTGAATTTTGCCTTTTCAATGACACAAGGTTGGAGATGGTTATTGATGCTTGGCGGATTTATGCTCGTCACTAATTATGCCGAAGGTATCGCCTTAAAAACGGAAGACAAGAACAAACAATACTTGGCTTACGGTCTCTATATCTTTGCGCAGGCTTTCATTTTTGTCCCATTAATCTACCTAGCCATTTTTTATATGGACTCTGGACTAGAAACCTTAAATCAAGCAGCCATTGTCACTCTGGCCTTGTTCACTGGACTCACTGCGGTAGTTTTTTTGACAAATAAGGATTTTTCATTTTTGAAAACTGGCTTGACAATTGGCTTCTTTATCGCCTTAGGTCTAATTGTTGCTGGTACTTTATTCGGTTTTAATTTAGGGCTTTGGTTCTCAGTAGGGATGTGTCTTTTAGCAGGAGGAGCGATACTGTATCAAACGTCAAATCTTATACATAAATATTCAGAAGATCAGTACATCCCGGCATCCTTAGGCTTGTTTGCTTCATTAATGCTATTGTTCTGGTATGTGCTTCAGATTTTCATGAGCAGGGATTAGTTCGATTATTTAGAATAGGGCTTTTCTGGTTCCATTAAAAAATATGAGAATATTTTAAAGGCTACAAATTGATAAACAGGCTAATCGCTCGCCCATTATTAAATCAAATCTTTATCTGCCGGTCGATTTGTTGATTCAATGAAATGAAGGTTTCGGTTCTGGAAACACCAGTAATGGACTGTATGTCCTTATTTAAAACTTCCATAAGGTGTTCGTTGTCCTTACAGAGAACTTTTATAAAGATGCTCCAATCGCCGGTTGTGTAATGGCATTCCAGCACTTCGGGAATTTTTTTTAGTTGACGGACAGCTTCCGGATTGCTCATGGCCTTATCTAAATAAATCCCGATATAGGCCATGGTAGTGTAGCCCAATACTTTTGGATTCAAAATAAATTTTGAACCCGAAATGAGCTTGGATTTCTCCAATTTCCGAAGACGTTGATGTATCGCAGCTCCAGAAATACCGACGAGACGGGCAATTTCAAGAATTGGAGTTCTAGCATCTTGCATCAACGCCCTGAGAATTTTTTTGTCAATCCCGTCAATCTGTATTTGTTGATTTATTTTTTTCATATTCATTTCCCATGCCTTTTGCGGGGGAACCTCTTTTTAATTTCCGTGAAAACGAAATCCAATTCAATTCTTATTCAAAAAATAGCCTAATGTTAACGTAAAGCTACTAATGCACTAATATAAATACATACCGACTACAGTCTTCAATGGCAGACTTTTAGACATTGAGTGGATTGTAACCCAAATAAGGGACTTCAATCTCATTGAATTTGATGTCGTAGGCTTCCAACTCCATTAAAATAGGTTCATAAATTTCCTTTGAAATTGGAATCTGAACACCAGGTTTCGTTAATTTTTCATTTAAAATCATCAAGGTGGCAATCCCAACAGGTAAGCCAACAGTTTTTGCCATTGCAGTATAGGTTCTGTCTTGGCCTTTGGTGACCATGGTGGCATCAATTTGGCGCTTTTCACCATTTAATTCGTATCCAAACTTGTGATACATGACAATCATATCTTTATCTCCTTTTTTCAAAGTCCAACTATCCTGCAGAATTTTTTGGAGTATTTGAGCTGGTGTTGCGCTTTTTAAACCTACTTTTTTGGTTTTACTGAAAATATCCAATTCTTCAAGTTTGTCCCAAACAATGTCATCTTGATCAATTTTAAGGGCATGTCTAAATTTCAGCTCCACTGAGTCTGTATGGCTGTAGGGTAAAAATGCGTTAACAAAGTCACGATAGGTCATGTTTTCACTATCCTCAATTTCGTAACTGTCATCGGTAAGTCCTAATTGAACAAATATGTTCCAAGCTCTGCTAAAACCGACTCTTCTCATGGTGCCACGATAGAGCGTCTTTATATTTTTTAAGCCATAATCAGCTTGGTATTTTAGTGAATCCCTATTGGCATAGGCTTCAAATCGACCATAACCTTCAATGTCCAAAAATTCTGTTCTTCTAAATAACCTATGATAGGGTATGTACTTGTACGTACCCTCTTGAATAAATTTGGCAGCTCTGCCTTGACCAGCAATAACCACGTTTCTTGGGTTCCAGGTAAATTTGTAGTTCCAAAGATTATTATCGCTTTCTGGAGCTAGTAGTCCGCCCGCAAAAGATTCAAATAGAATCATCTTTCCGCCTTGAGCGCGAATATCGTCCAATACTTTCATGGCACTCATGTGATCAATGCCGGGATCTACGCCAATTTCATTCATAAAGACCAAACCTTTGTTCTTTACCGCCTTGTCTAAATCGGCCATTTCTTTACTAACATAGGAGGCAGTGACCATGTTTTTTCCAAAGGTCACACAGTCTTTTGCGACATCAATGTGATAGCGTGCAGGTAACATGGAAACGACAATGTCTACATTTTCAATAGCGCTTTGTCTCGAGGATTTATCAAAAACATCTAGGGTAATGGCTTGACCGTTGTCGTGATTGCCAATTAGTTTTCTGGCGTTTTGGATGTTTATATCCCCTACGATAATGTGCAATCCTTCGGAGGTTGATTTATCTAATAAATATTTTAATAAATATGAAGACGATTTGCCTGCGCCGATAATTAAAATCTTTCGCATAAC
>JBCCOJ010000307.1:0-3478 GCA_039025415.1 Bacteroidota bacterium
CAATAGTAATATAAAAATCGATGAACTGCAAAAAATTGCGATAAAATTTTACGATTAGAAAGAGATTTTTTTAAAATTTATTTAAGAAACTAAAACTTTTGATAACATTTTTAAAAATGTAAATCAATTTAAACCAGATTATATTCAATGGTTTCAATCGGAAAAATAAGGAGTTAAGTTCTGTCAGAATTTGTAAGAATTTGTAAGAATAGAATTGAACTTCAAATTTGATAAAAGTGAAATTGATGAAATTTAATTTTGCAAGTAATAGGCAATACTCAATTCAATCTGATTAATGACTAGTTATCTTTTAGTTACTTTTGCAGCCAATTTTATAAAAAATGAGTTTTTTAAAGGAAATAAATCGACGTCGAACTTTCGGCATCATATCTCATCCCGACGCGGGTAAAACAACGTTGACCGAAAAACTACTGCTGTTTGGTGGTGCGATACAAGAAGCCGGTGCGGTTAAAAGCAATAAGATAAAAAAAGGGGCCACTAGTGATTTCATGGAAATTGAACGTCAGCGCGGTATCAGTGTTGCTACCTCTGTATTGGCGTTTGAATATGACGGAACAAAAATAAATATACTTGATACTCCTGGTCACAAAGACTTCGCCGAAGACACCTTTAGAACCTTAACTGCAGTTGATAGCGTAATCGTAGTAATTGATGTGGCAAAAGGTGTTGAGGAACAGACCGAAAAGTTGGTCGAAGTCTGCCGAATGCGAAATATTCCAATGATTGTTTTTATTAATAAGATGGACCGTGAGGGTAAGGACGCCTTTGACCTGTTAGACGAAATTGAACAAAAACTTGACTTACGGGTAGTCCCGCTAAGTTTCCCAATCGGAATGGGCTACGATTTTAAAGGCATCTATAACCTTTGGGAAAAAAACGTCAATTTATTTAGTGGCAACAGTAGGAAAAATATTGAGGAGACCATAGAAATAACCGATTTATCCTCCCCAGAATTGGATAATTTGGTTGGCGAAAAAGCAGCCAATACCTTACGCGAAGAAATTGAACTGGTTGAGGGTATCTATCCACAATTTGATAAAGACGAATATCTAAATGGTGAACAGCAACCCGTATTTTTTGGTTCTGCATTAAATAATTTTGGGGTAAGGGAGTTACTGGATTGTTTTGTTGAAATAGCCCCAAAACCTAGACCTAAGAATAGCGAGGAACGCTTGGTTGAACCCAATGAAAAGAAATTCACTGGGTTTGTATTTAAAATACACGCCAATATGGACCCAAACCACCGCGACCGTTTGGCATTTGTTAAAATAGTTTCTGGTGAGTTTAAAAGAAATACGCCTTATTTGCACGTAAGGCATGATAAAAAATTAAAGTTCTCAAGCCCGAATGCATTTTTTGCGGAAAAGAAAGAAATTGTTGATGTTTCATATCCTGGAGACATCGTGGGACTGCATGATACTGGAAACTTCAAAATTGGGGATACCTTAACTGAAGGAGAACATATTAACTATAAGGGCATCCCAAGCTTTTCACCCGAACATTTTCGATATATCAACAATGCAGACCCGCTCAAATCAAAGCAATTGAATAAGGGAATCGACCAATTGATGGATGAGGGCGTTGCACAATTATTTACACTTCAATTGAACGGACGAAAAGTCATAGGTACGGTAGGTGCCTTGCAATATGAGGTCATACAATATAGACTTGAACACGAATACGGTGCTAAATGCACTTATGAAAACCTCAATGTACATAAGGCGTGTTGGGTTGAACCCTTAGACTCTAATAGTGAAGAATTTAAAAATTTTGTTCAAGTTAAACAGCGGTACTTAGCTACAGATAAAAGTGGACAACTCGTTTTTTTGGCAGATTCACCATTTTCACTTCAAATGACCCAACAAAAATATCCAAGCATTAAATTTCATTTTACATCTGAGTTTGCTGATAATAAAAACCTGGCATAAAAGACCTTACTAAGAATCTAATTTTCCACATCGCTATTTATAGCTGTAGCTTTAAATTATAAGTTTATTAAGAATAAAATAGGTTTTTTACTACACAAATATATTTTTTATCGAATATTTTATGTAATTAAACGCATATTTTATACATTTAATCGAAATTAAGGAAAATCAATTTTCAAAGGCCCCGATTTACGAAAGTGAATTTTTTGAAAAGTTAAAAAGCACCTACTTATGGAAACTACAGCAAACGTTTACTCTAACGGTGAGATTACCGTGACGTACAACCCGAAAAAATGTATTAACGCAGAATTTTGTGCCAAACAGATGTCCAATGTATTCAGACAATCTGTAATCCCATGGATAAACCTTGACGGAGCTTCGAGCGAAGACGTTATGAAACAAGTCAAAAAATGTCCTTCCGGTGCATTACAGTGTTATAAAAACCAAAAAGTAGCTTGATAATCAGAAGTTTAATCATTTATACAGGCTTTTACAAATCAGTTTAAATACACAAAACATCGATGAAATGCATAAAAATTTGGTTTTTATAGATTTTATTACGTATTATTGTTGCCGAGTTTAATGATATTGAATATTGAAACCAGAGGTAATTACAATAAATTATAACGTTGAAGATATAAATGCGGTTGCCCTCAGGATTCTGAAAAAAGTCTCTTCTAAAGTAATTCTTTTTAAAGGAGAAATGGGAGCTGGCAAAACCACATTTATTAAAAGTTTGATAAAAAATATGGGCAGTCAAGACGAAGTTGGAAGCCCCACTTTTTCATTAGTAAATGAATATATAACAAAAGAAGGTAAAGTCTATCATTTTGACTTATACCGAATAAAAAACCAAGATGAATTATACGGTATTGGCCTAGAAGATTATTTGAACCAAGATGCCTGGATTTTAATTGAATGGCCTGAAAAGGCATCAGAATTTTTGCCTAGAAACGTCAATAGCCTAATACTAAAAACAATAGATAAGAACATAAGAAGCCTTGAATTAAACCTAAACCCAAATATTAACTAGCTTATACGTACAAAACATACCCAAAATGCCAAAATAATTTGCTTCTGTAGCCCTTACCATTATTGGGAACTACGGAAAAACCGTAATTATAAGGTGAATTCAAGTCGACATTTAACAGTCGATTTAACAGATTAATGAAGTGACGACCGATATATTTGTGTCATTAATTAATTAATCCCTTAAATTATGAAAACTAAAAAATTAGTATTAGCAATCGCAATTTTTGGTGGTATGTTGTTCACAGCCCAGGCTACAGATTTAATTGACCTAGATGGACAAACTACTACAGAAATCGAAAAAAAGAAGAGAAAACTACTCAAAAACGGGTAGTCAGAAGCAACAACATAATATTATTGTTGGTACATTAATAGGTATTGTCATTGCGTCAACGCCATTATTGTACAATCTTTACGAAAGTGTTCCTAACACAAAAGTTTGGAGCACTTTTTTGTTCACATATGACAGTAATTATTGGGAAGATGCCAAATACGCAATG
>JBCCOJ010000308.1:0-3474 GCA_039025415.1 Bacteroidota bacterium
GGGATTTTGAATTATATATAGTTTGGTAATTTTTCTAGTCTTGGACCTGAAATAATATCGGCAAAGAATATGGTACGATTACCGCCTTACCACGTTGCATACCAGGCTTCATTTTAGGCAATAAATTAATAACGCGCTGTGCCTCCTTCTCAAGTCCTGGATGCGGAGCTCTCGCTCGTACACCGGTTATATTACCCGTCTTATCAATTTTAAATATCACGTTTACACGTTGACGCCCTGAAAGGCCTAAGTCACCAGCCAATTCAGTATTAAATTTACGTTGTACAAACTTGCTAATTTTGTCAGACATACACTGCTTCTTAGCATTATTGCCTTTTTCATTTTCGCAACCAGGAAAAACCGGAACGTTTTCAATTACAGAAAATGGGACCTCAATATCTTCCTCTACCTCAGCAACCTCAATTTCCTCTACTTCCACTATTTCTTCTTCTTGATCAGTTTCAGTAGACTCAATAACGGTTTCCTCAATTTCCTTTTCATCCTCAACAATCTCAATTTCTTCAGGAACCTTTGGTGGCGGTGGCGGTGGTGGCGGTGGAATTATTTCCTGTTGTGTGATCGGAATTTCCTCATCCTCTAAATCATCCAAATTAAGTTGACCAATATCTATATCCTCCTTTTCATAGGTTTTATAGTTAATGGTCAAATAAGTCAATGTCATCATTAACGCAAGACCTACAGCAAAATAGAGAGAGCTGTTGCGGCTTACGTCTGATTTAATATTCTTTTTAGGTTCCATATACTTGTGAGTATTTTGTGCGAACGCTAAATTAACTAATTTTCAATAAAAAAAGCAAGCTAAGCGTTCATTTTTAAAAATATCCTTTGTCTCAATAGCAACATAAAAACCGCAGAAAGAATGCCTAGAAAATTTGCTAATACATCTATGGCGTCTAGCGTCCTATTGGCTGTTAAGACATGCTGTAGTACTTCAATAATGATGCCATAAAGTAAAACTGTAATGGCTGAATACGTAATCTTGTAGTTTATGTTCTTTCTACTTAAAAAATTATAAGTTAAAAATGTAAAAATCGTGTAGGCAAAAAAATGATAGATTTTATCGTCAAAATTTGAACCCAATTCTGGCATTCCACCAGTATTAGATAAACTACCCGCAGTTAACAGCGAAGCATAGACAAAAAGAATTAAGAATGCGTACTTTTTAAGAACCAACAAGCTCTTTGTAAGCATCTGCTGAAAGTAATTCATCAATTTGGGAATCATCAGAAAATTTCAGCTTAATCATCCAGCCCTTTCCGTATGGGTCTTGATTTACCAATTCTGGTTCATCCTCAAGACTTTCATTGAACTCAACAATTTCACCAGAAAGCGGTAAAAATAAATCTGAGACTGTTTTTACTGCTTCCACAGTACCAAAAACCTCCTCTGCATCGAGATTCTCATCTACAGTTTCTACCTCAACGTACACAATATCACCCAATTCCCCCTGAGCAAAATCTGTGATTCCTACTGTGGCTACATCGCCATCTATTTTGACCCATTCGTGGTCTTTAGTGTATTTTAAGTCTGAGGGTATATTCATGATTAAATTTGATTAAGTGTTCAACAAAAATAAATTTTTCAACTTAAAAATTGGTTTAATTTCCAAAATTATAACGCAGTGTAAATCCAGATCTAATAGTCGTCTGTGGAAACGCAGTCGATATTTCAAATTCTGAAAAAGTATAATCAAAATAGAAAATCGCAGTTAGGTTTTGGGTGAAGGCATAGTCTGCGGTGTAACGAACACCCCAAATGGTTTGACCTTGAGTTATTTGGTTGTTTTCAACGTCAAGATATCTTATAATGGTTTTATTATTTCTTACAGATGCGTCCAACTTCATATTCAAATCACTTTTAATGACTTGTTTCGGCCCTGCAAGTTTTGATCTAATCCTAAAATCCTTAATTCGATAACCAATACCCAAAATATATTCGTTACCTCTTATTTCAGTTAGTAAATTATTGTCAAAGCTTAGTGATAATACTCTATCCCTTCGCATTTCAGCTAGAATCTTTACTGAATTTTTCATCTCAAAATCCAAACGGAACAATGGACTAAATTGCTCCTCTAGATTGATATTACTCAAAAGTTGCCTATTCTTGAAATTACCGGATTGGTCAAGCACGTTTCCTAAATCTTGATTCTCATAGGGTTCTCCTGGCCTTAACCCTCCTTCAGTAAAATCTGGAGCTAAATCAAGATTTGCCCTAAATTGATTGATGGTATAACTGGAGCGATATCCGTGGGTCAATGAAAATCTTTTGAAGCGTTTTTGAAACCACTTAAAGTTCATGAAACCGGTATATTTCAATTGCCAATTAGGAATAGGGACATCTCTAAACGCAGATAGGCTTATTTTTTCAGCACTTCTTCCCTTATAGGCGGCCAAGAATGAAGGCAATAAAACCCGTTGGCTGGTTTTTCCAAAGCCTAAGGGAAAACCTTCTGCATCCACTGGATAATTTGAATTACCATAAAACTCCCTTGCCAATCGATTAGCGACTATTATTCGATTATTTCTAAAATCTTCAAAGGCTTGCGATTGGGTCTCATCACTTTTCTGGAATGCCGTACCAATCAATGCTGTGGAAATATTGAAGTTTCCAAATGAGTTACTTATCAAGCTATTGTAGTCCAATCTCCCATCTCCATCAAGATCTGTTACGTTAAAATTCTCACTTATATTTTCAGCATATATTCTATTACCAGTGATATCAATATTTAAATCTTCTATGAGCTCAACATCTGCAGAAATATCCAAAATACGATTAGTGGTCTCTGTATATTGCTGGTTGAAATCTGGGAAAACGGTCAACCACCCGTTTCTAGCCGCTAAATCCCGAATATCGGCTTGGCTACCAAAAGTATAACCAAAAGTTGGTCTTAAGGTGCCTATAAAACCAGGAGTGTTCAAGTAACCTGGAAGCAGCGTCCCATTATTTTCGGTGTAATTAATTTGGACTCGTTTTACCGCCGTTGCAAGACCCACCAAGCTATTGAGCGCTTTTCTGGCAAAACTATCCTTACTGGCCGATGAATCTTGTGCTGGTGTATTTTTAGAATTCGACACATTTCTACCATCAGCTCTTGCCGGGGCCGCTCTTCGACTTCTTGCCCTAGTAGGTCGCTTCTTCTTTTTTACCAGACCAATATGTCGATAGAACGTTTCCATATTGAGCGTGGAATTGATGTTATGGGTATTGGCGTTTTGTATGGTATGGCCAAGGTTGAAGGTATTTGTAATTGGATTACCTAAATCATCAAAAACAGGATTTCCATTTTCATCAGTCTCCTGTACCATAAGATTTTCATTTAAATCTGACCCTTTCTGCCATTGAAAATCACCAGTGTAGGAATACGTCGCTCTTAAGAAACTAAAGGTGGGTATTTTGTATAAAGGAATTTCGTAATTAATTTGAACCTGTTGACTTTGAATATTAGGGTCGCCA
>JBCCOJ010000309.1:0-3453 GCA_039025415.1 Bacteroidota bacterium
ATCCCCACTTTATCTTTCTTCTATCAAGGTCATCAGTACGAGGAGCCTCAAAAAGAGCAGACGCAGCTTCTTTACGAGACTCTTCGCTGCTGTCTCAAAAATTCGATAAAAAAAAATTAAACCAGAAAAAGACAAAATTTTGGCCTATTTCAAGGAATTTGAGTCCAAAATATTAGTAAAAAAGGACATAAAATTTTGGGTTCTTGGCCGAATGCTAAACGAAATTGATATAAATTCACTTCATGGGAAAGTAAGCACTTTCGATTCAATTAAAGATTTAGTTAAAAAATTATAAAATTATTTCTTCGAGTACTATTCTGTTTAACTTTAGACCGATTTAATTAAACAATGAGTAAATCTGTCTGCATAATTGGTTCAGGGTTTTCATCGCTATCTGCAGCGTGCTACCTCGCAAAGGAAAACCATAACGTTACAGTTTTTGAAAAAAACAAAACGACTGGTGGGAGATGCCGTCAACTAAAAAAAAAGGGCTTCACTTTTGATATGGGACCGAGTTGGTATTGGATGCCAGACATATTTGAAAAGTTCTTTGGTGATTTTGGCAAGAAGGTTTCAGATTATTATGAACTTGACAAACTCAGTCCTGCTTATAAAATTTTTTTTGAAGACGAAAACATCACGGTCGGAGATACGCTTGATAAAATATGTGAAGAATTTGAGCGCATAGAAGCAGGTAGTTCTGTACCGCTAAGAAAATTTATTGCAAAGGCTGCAACCAACTATGATATAGCCATTAATAAGGTAGTTCTAAAGCCCGGTCTTTCACCCCTAGAATTAGTAACAAAGGAAACCGTAACCAGAGTTGACCAATTTTTTAAAACAATAAGTTCTGAAGTCAGGAAAAATTTCAAGAACCCTAAGCTCATTTCTGCCCTTGAATTTCCGGTTTTATTCCTTGGAGCTAAACCAAGTAATACCCCTTCTTTTTATAGTTTTATGAACTATGCCGATTTTGGTCTAGGCACTTGGCATCCAAAAGGGGGAATGTACAGGATTATTGAGGCAATGACCAACTTAGCCGAAAGCCTTGGCGTGACAATTCATACTGAAAGCCCAGTAGAGAAAATCCATGTTGATGCTAAAGAAGCAAAATCAATAGTGGTAAACGGAAAAACGTTTGAATTTGACGTTGTTTTAAGTGGTGCTGATTATCACCATTCTGAAACACTTTTAGATAAACAGTACCGTCAATATTCTGAAAGTTATTGGGAAAGCAGAACGTTTGCCCCCTCCTCACTACTATTCTACGTTGGGTTTGATAAAAAGATTGAAAATGTAGAACACCACAATCTTTTTTTTGATACTGATTTTGAAGCCCATGCAGAGGCTATTTATGATAATCCCCATTGGCCTGAATCGCCTTTGTTCTATGCTAATTTCCCTTCTATTACCGATACAAAAATGGCTCCTGAAAGAAATGAAACGGCATTTTTTTTAATTCCAATAGCACCTGGCATTGAAGATACTGAAGCGTTAAGAACCATCTATTTTGATAAAATTATTACACGATTGGAAAGTCTCACTTCCCAACGGTTGAAAAAAAATATTATATTTAAAGAATCCTTTTGTGTTTCGGACTTTGTTGAATCCTATAATTCCTATAAAGGAAACGCTTACGGGATGGCCAATACGCTAAGACAGACGGCTTTTTTAAGACCCAATTTGAAAAGTAAAAAAGTCAACAATTTATATTTTACCGGTCAACTGACAGTTCCAGGGCCTGGCGTTCCCCCAGCTTTGATTTCAGGAAAACTCGTTGCAGACCTAATAAAAAAACATCATAACTAACAAATTATTATGAAGTCTATATTCGATACCGTTTCCCAAAAATGTAGTAAGACCGTAACTAATTCTTACAGTACGTCCTTTTCGATGGCCACTAAAATGCTATCTGACTCGATACGCCAAGACATTTATAATATTTATGGATTCGTAAGATTTGCCGATGAAATTGTAGATACCTTTCATGATTATGATAAGGAGTTTTTATTTGACCATTTTACGAAGGATTTGGAGATGGCATTGGAACACAAAATCAGTTTGAACCCAATTCTGAATTCTTTTCAAGAAACCTATCATAAATATAATATTGAAAAGCACTTAGTGGACGCTTTTATGAAAAGTATGAGAACAGACTTACATAAGAGCACCTATCTTACTGATGAAGAATACAAACAATATATTTATGGTTCGGCCGATGTTGTTGGTCTTATGTGCCTTAAGGTCTTTGTAAAGGGCAATCAAGAAAAGTATGATGACCTTAAAGATTCTGCTATGAGTCTAGGTTCGGCATTTCAAAAAGTCAATTTTCTCAGGGATTTAAAAGCAGATTATGAAGATTTGAGTAGAACCTATTTCCCAAATACAGATTTGTCACATTTGGACGAGGCCTCTAAACAAGACATTATAAATGATATTGAAAATGATTTCGCCAAAGGTCTTGAAGGAATCAAACGATTACCGATGGAAGCTAAATTCGGTGTCTTTATGGCTTATCGCTATTACAGTCAATTGTTGAAGAAACTCAAGAAAACTCCAGCATTAGAGATAAAATCCACTAGAATTAGGGTTCCGAACTACAAAAAAGTCGAATTGCTTACCAGAAGCTACGTAAAATATCAACTAAATTTAATGTAATTAATTGCTATGCAAACTGTTTATTGGATTCTAATTTTTATCAGTGTTTTTTGCATAATGGAGTTCATGGCATGGTTTACCCATAAATACGTCATGCACGGATTTTTGTGGTCTTTACACAAAGACCATCATCACAAAGACCATGATAGTTGGTTTGAGCGTAACGACGCCTTTTTTATATTTTATGCAATAGTTAGCATTGGTTGTTTTTACCTGTGGAGCTACGAAAATATTTGGTATTGCCTACCCATTGGTCTAGGGATTCTGGCTTATGGCATTGCTTATTTTGTGGTACACGATATTTTTATCCATCAAAGATTTAAGCTGTTCCGAAATGCCAATAATTGGTATGCTAAAGGCGTGAGAAGAGCACATAAAATTCACCACAAACATCTTGGAAAGGAAGAGAGTGAAAACTTCGGAATGCTCGTAGTGCCTTTTAAATACTTCAAAAGATAAACCTTTAATGTCCAAAACCGTTGAAAGATTCGATTATATAATTATCGGAAACGGTCTAGCGGGGTTTCAGTTGGCTTTGAAAATAGCCGAAGATTCATTTTTTGATTCTAAAACCATTGCGATGATTGACCCCTCAGAGAAAACTGAAAATGACAAGTCTTGGTCATTTTGGGAAAAAGGTAAAGGTCAATGGGATAGAATTGTCGAAAAGCAATGGGACAATGCTAAGGTTATTACATCACAAAAATCTCTAAATCTTGACTTAAACCCTTACATCTATAAAACAATCAAATCCATTGATTTTTATAATCACAGCAAGTCGATTTTAGATAAAAA
>JBCCOJ010000310.1:0-3436 GCA_039025415.1 Bacteroidota bacterium
AAGCTCATTAGGGGTGTGTTTAACTAAATAGCTTCAACCGCACAAATTATTTATGATAACATTGAAAATCCCCAAAATTAACCAAACTAGAGCACATGATAATTACTTAATTTTGCATTACAATTTTTTACAATGTCAGAAGAAGCAAAATCACTCAATTTCATTGAGCACATCATAGAAGAGGATTTAGAAAACGGACTGTCAAAAGACAATTTGTGTTTCCGTTTTCCACCAGAACCTAATGGTTATTTACACATTGGCCATACCAAGGCCATTGGGATTAGTTTTGGTTTAGGAGAGAAATACAATGCTCCGGTGAATCTAAGGTTTGACGACACCAATCCCGCTAAAGAGGAGCAGGAGTATGTCGATGCCATCAAGCGAGATATCGCTTGGTTGGGTTACCGATGGGCCAACGAATTGTATTCATCAGATTATTTTCAAAAGTTATACGATTGGGCGGTTCTATTGATAAAGGACGGAAAAGCCTACGTTGATTCCCAATCTAGCGTTCTTATGGCAGAACAAAAGGGCACTCCAACCCAACCTGGTGTTGAAAGTCCGTTTCGTTCAAGAACTATAGAAGAAAATCTTAAATTGTTCAGGGGCATGAAAGATGGAAAATTTGACGAAGGCGAACACGTACTTCGGGCGAAAATCGATATGCAGCATCCAAATATGTTAATGCGCGATCCCTTGATGTATCGTATTTTAAAAAAATCCCATCACAGAACGGGAAATGATTGGTGCATCTACCCCATGTACGATTGGACTCATGGCGAAAGTGATTATATCGAGCAGATTTCACATAGTTTATGTTCTCTCGAGTTCAAACCCCATCGTGAGCTTTACGATTGGTTCAAGGAACAGGTATTTGAATATGCAAAAGATGAATTACCCATGCTTCCAAAGCAACGAGAATTTGCAAGACTGAACCTCAGTTACACAATTATGAGCAAGCGTAAATTGCTTCAGCTCGTGGAAAAAGGCTTTGTTTCGGGTTGGGATGACCCAAGAATGCCTACAATATCTGGATTAAGGCGTCGTGGTTACACGCCTGAATCCATTAAAATGTTCATTGATAAAGTTGGTGTTGCCAAACGCGAAAACGTGATTGATGTATCTCTTTTGGAATTCTGTATCCGTGAGGATTTAAACAAAATTGCCCCACGGGTCATGGCAGTGTTAAATCCCGTAAAGGTAGTAATCACCAATTATCCTGAAGACAAGGTAGAGTGGATGGAAGCTGAAAACAATCAGGAGGATGAAAGCGCGGGCTACCGAAAAGTACCGTTTTCAAGAGAAATTTATATTGAACGGGAAGATTTTAAGGAAGAGGCAAGCCGAAAATTTTTCAGATTGAAATTGGGGTCTGAAGTACGATTAAAAAATGCCTACATCATCAAAGCTGAAAGCGTCAAAAAAGATGAAAATGGCACTGTAACCGAAATTCACTGCACCTATTCTACCGATACTGATAGAAAGGTAAAAGGCACTTTGCATTGGGTGTCCATAGCCCATGCCATCAAGGCAGAAGTTCGGGAGTATGACCGATTGTTTATGGACGAAGCACCCGATAGTCACGAAGGCAAGGATATTATGGAATTTTTAAATCCCAACTCCCTAAAAACAATACAGGCCTTTGTAGAACCAAGCTTAGCTGATGCCAAAGTTGGTAACCGTTACCAGTTTCAAAGGCTTGGCTACTTCAACGTTGATGACGATAGTACTTCTGAGCATTTGGTTTTCAACAAAACTGTGGGTTTACGTGATTCCTGGGCTAAGATTAAACCTAAGACGGCGCAGAATAAGCCCAAACAGAATGTGCAAAAACAACCGCCTAAGGAACGGCCAGCTATTGAAATTATAAAACAGCTCGGTAAAAAATATACCAACTTACCAGAAGAAAAACGCGAAAAGAGCAAAGCTGAAATATTAAAACTTGCGGAAAAGGTCAAATACGAAGAACTTCAGCCTTTATTCAACACGGCAGTTAAAAAGGTAGGTACACGAATCGCGGTTGCCTTGGTTTTAGGGGTGCTTTTAAAAAATGGTCTAAAGCGAAACGAGGAAATTGATGCCTTTGTTGAAAAAGCGAAAGCTGATAGTAATGCTTTGCTGGTTGATGAAATTAATGACGTCATATAATTTCTGTCATGCTGAGCTTCCTGCCCGTCCGCAGGCGGGGACTCAGCATCTCATCTCATTAACATTTCAGTTCAGGATTAGAAACCGAACAGTCTTCCATCTAATTTCCAACATCTCATCTCTTTTATATATATTTAAACTACTAATCAATACAATTACTTCACTATGGAATTCAACATCCTTGCAATCTTAGTAGCTGCAGTCATCCCTCTAATTGTTGGTTTTGTATGGTACAATCCAAAAACTTTAGGTATTGTCTGGATGCGAGAGTCTGGCATGACCGAAGAAAAATTTAGAAACAGTAATATTCTGGTCATTTTTGGTATCACCTTGATTCTCTCATTTCTTTTGGCATTTTCTGTACAGCTCTTGGTTATCCATCAATTTGGAGCAATGGGAATGGTTGATGCAGACCCAGAGGGGGCATCGGCAACCTATACCGCTTTTATGGAAGAGTATGGCAATGCACACAGAAATTTTAAGCATGGGGCCTTACACGGTTTTATTTCAGCATTATTTATGTTTTTCCCAGTAATTGCAATTAACGCGCTTTTCGAAAGGCGAAGCTGGAAGTATATTTTTATAAACACAGGGTTCTGGGCGTTTTGCCTAACAATTATGGGGTCTATTGTTTGTGGCTGGGTTTGAACTATAAGATTTTTTCATCTGTAGATGAATTACCAGACGAATGGGATAGTCTGTCCACAGAAGACACCTTTTTAAAATCACCTTTTCTTCGGGCTTTAGAACGCTCCTCACCCTTAAACATTAAAACCTATTTTGTTGGCTGTTTTCTCGAGAGAGAGTTAGTTGGAATAGCCTTACTTCAGCATGTTCAATTGTTTTCGAGTGATGTATTTCGGCGTAAGTCAGATTCAGCAATAAAGGAACTAGGAAAACGGTTTGTGTCTTTTTTTCTTAAGGGTAACGCCTTGGTCATTGGTAATTTAATGCATACCGGTCAGCACGCATTTTGGTTTGATAAAAAGCGCATCGATCAAGCAAAATTTCTAGAAATGATTCTGGTGGCAGCCAGAAAACACGCAGTTGATATAAAGCAACAATCGAATAATAAAATTAAAATTATTGCCTTAAAGGACTTTTTTGAAGATGACCCTATTCATCGCCAACAGAAATTTTTAAAGAGTACTGGGTTTTTCAAGGCCAAGGTGCAGCCGAATATGGTCTTTGATATTCGTGATACTTGGTTGTCAACCGAAGCGTATGTGTCATCTTTCAATAAAAAATATCGGCGACGTTATAGAACCGCTTTGAAAAAGAAATCACC
>JBCCOJ010000311.1:0-3423 GCA_039025415.1 Bacteroidota bacterium
AAAGCTATGGCTGTAATGCTAATACTCAAGAAGAAAAATAGCATAACAATCCATAGCTTCACTTTTAGATCTAATAACTCAAAAATAGTTTTAATGTTTCCCAAAGAAATTACTTAAATAGAAGAATGCCATTCTGATTTCAATCTATTTGTTGTTCATTTTAACCCAATCCCTTTTTGAAATAAAAAGAGTATTTCTCAATTCGAAGTAAGCTTTAATTTGAACCAACAAAATTCACTAGGAACAAATAATCACCTAGACTGCATTATTCTGATTTTTAAGTAGATTTCAAAATGTCAATTCTATTTTGAATTCAACCATTCCTGATTTTAAACTTTAGAGTTGATAAAAGAACCGAATTGAGTAATTAGAGCAATAAAATGCGAGAAGGTTTAAATAATTTCGTTTAAATAATATACCATATTTATGAGAAGAATCTTGCTTTGTCTATTGTCTATTATTCTCGTTCAGAGTTGCGATAGAAATAACACTTCAGAATTTACTGAAATCACAGAGAACAATATTAATAAAGATGCTAGACCTAATATTGTTTTTATATTCGCTGATGATTGGGGCTGGGGTGATTTAAGTGTTCATGGTCATCCTTATATTAAAACACCAAACATTGACCGTTTAGCCAAAGAAGGTGCGGATTTTGAGCGTTTCACCGTAGCCAGCGGTGTCTGTTCACCTAGCAGAACTGCTGTGATGACTGGACAGTTTCCTGCAAGATATAATATTGATGGACACTTTGCTTCGGTGTCGAGTAACGCCAAAAGAAATATGCCCGACTGGTTAGATAATAAAACCATCTTACTACCAAAATTATTGCAAGAAAGCGGTTATGCTACTGCCCACTTTGGAAAATGGCATCTTTCTAATAATATGATTCCAGATTCGCCTTCGCCTAAAACTTACGGTTATGATACTTATGGTGCATTTAACTGCTCAGGTGAACAAATGCCTGTGCATGAAGATAGCAATAACACTATAGCGTTTATGGAAAAGTCCAGTAAAGAAAGTAAACCATTTTTTATTAATTTATGGATACATGAACCTCATACTCCGCACCATGTGTTACCAAAGTATCAATGGCGTTTTCCTGAATTAGACGAAGCAGATAACATTTATGCCGCTGTTTTATCACACGCCGATGACAGAATAGGTGAAGTATTAGATGCATTAGATCGATTGAATTTAACCGATAACACTTTAGTGATTTTTAGTTCGGATAATGGTCCAGCAAGAGCAGCTTATAAAGTAGAGGAATTAAAATTAATGTTTGATTCGGCGACTGGAGCCGGTTTTGGCATTGGCGCGTCAAAAGGCATTACAGGCGGGAGAAAAGGCTATAAAGCATCACTTTTTGAAGGCGGTATAGGTGTCCCCTTTATAGCGCGTTGGCCTAATAAAATAAAGGCAGGATATATTGATAAAAACTCATTAATATCAGCTGTAGATTTACTTCCTACGTTTTGTGAAATAGCGGATGTTGAATTACCAGATAATTTTAAACCAGATGGATTAAGTCAGGTTTCAGCATTATTAGGAACACCTTATATTCTTAGAACTAAACCTTTATTTTGGAAAACAGGAGCACGTTGGCCAGCCAGAACAAATGCACCAAATCATTGGGTGTCTTATGCTGTTGTTGATAAAAACTGGAAACTGTTAGCCAACAAGGATTTAAGCCATCTCGAGCTCTATGACATTTCTCAGGATGTTTATGAAAAGGAAGATCTAAAACTACTTCATAACGAAGTGACAATTGATCTCGTGCAAAAATTAAAACAATGGATACAGGAGCTTCCTGAAGAACCAAGCAACAAATTATTTTCTGTTGAACGCCAAAAAATTTAATTCATATTTAGATATTTTATCGCAATAATTGAATAGAGCAATTATATGACAGATTTAAGCAAAATCAATGAATACATGGAAAATTAACTTTGTCTCAAACAAAAATTTACATTCAAATAGTCTTATCAAATGAAAAATATTATAGTGTGTGACTACGTCAACTAAAAGTGTACTATTATGATAATAAATCAAGAGACACTTTTGACATGGAAAAGACAAGGGAAATCGAACAATACTTAAGGTGGAAGTTCAAACTAAGAGTACTGGAATTCGCAAAGGGCTATGGAAAGGTCAAGGAGACCTATGAAATGTTCAATGTCAGTAAGAGCAGATATTTTAATTGTAAGAGAAAGTATGAAAAAGATGGTGCCGAGGGTCTTTTAAGGAAAAAGAGAGAATTTGATACCTACCCCAACAGAATCGATCAAAGAACTATTGATTTGATATTGAACCTTAGAAAGGAATACAAACTTGGTACATGGCGTATCAAATGGTATTTGGAAAGATACCATGACATCAATGTTTCCGAATCAAGTGTCTTTAGAACCTTGAAAAGGAATGGCATAAAACCACTCAAACGGAACGTTACCAGAAAGGCCATGGGACCTAAACGGTATGCCAAGGAAACCCCGGGACACCATGTTCAAGTGGATGTCAAGTTCTCGATATTCAATACCACCGAATGGAAAAAGATAAAACGTTACCAGTACACGGCAATCGATGATTGCACACGTATCAGGGCATTGAAGGTTTATGAAAGACACAACCAATCAAGTTCCATTGACTTTATGGATTATGTTGTCGATAAGTTCCCGTTCCGAATCCATACCGTCCAGACCGACAAAGGGCACGAGTTCCAATCCAGGTTCAACTGGCATGTAAAGGACCTTGGCATGGAGCACCGCTATATAAAGGCCGGAAGGCCTCAGCTCAACGGAAAGGTGGAACGGTCCCACCTCACGGACAAAAAGGAGTTCTATCAACTATTGGACTACTCTGATGATGTGGATTTGAACAAGAAAATAAAGCAATGGGAAGACTTTTATAACTTTGATAGACCACATGGTGCGTTTAAGGGAAAGACACCCTATGAGATTTTAATGTATCACTTAAAAAAATAAGAGTTTAGTGCCATTTTAGCTGAAGTAGCACACTCAAAAAATCAAAATGAATATAGTATTTCGAATTTGCCTAACGGTATATACTTCATAGAATTTTTTCTTAATGACACTACAAAATTCACAAACCGGATAGTAAAAAAGTAATTAGATACAATAATGAAAAAATATAAAAGCCACTTTCTCATAGTTATAGTTTTAGTTCTTGGTTGTAAAGCAAAGGTAGACTCGACAGCAGTTTCTAAACCACAAGATGATGAAAGACCAAAACCTAATGTTGTATTAATATTAACAGACGACTTAGGTTGGCAAGATGTAAAAAGTTATGATATAGATGCGCCTTCACCTTATGAGACACCAAAGATAGATGCCTTAGCAGAGAAAGGCGTACAATTTTGGCAAGCATATTCGCCAGCGCCTACTTGTGCCCCATCACGATGTGCTA
>JBCCOJ010000312.1:0-3393 GCA_039025415.1 Bacteroidota bacterium
ATGTGCTTTTTTTGCAGATTTTGATTGCCCATCTAAAAACGAAATTATTTTCTTCAAAGAAATACGCTAAAAGAAAGACGATTCCCCATAATTGCACATAAATTGTCAAGAAAATATTAGCCTTAAATGAAACAAATAGAATGTCATAGGCTGATTTAAAAAGAAAAAAGCCAAGAATTACTAAAATCGTATAACCATTTAAGTAATACCACTTACCTCGGTATTTAGTTGCTTGCATTTAATTGATTTTGTTAGGAATTGTTTGTTCTTTTATTTGAGTTGCATTCTTTATTAGAATTTCTACACCTTAATTAGCGTCTTTGCGCCTTTGTGGCTCTGCGAGAACTCAATTCTTCAACTCCGCTAACTTCTCCTGATACCCTTTTATCTCATCCCTTAACTGTGCGGCGATTATAAAATCAAGTGCTTTTGCGGCTTGTTCCATTTGCTTTCGTTTTGCACGTATCTTTTTTTCCAATTCTGGTTTTGTAAGGTATTCGCTCTCAGGTTCCGCGGCTTTTGCGGCTTCCAATTCGTAACTATAAGTACTTACCGAGTTTTTGGCTAAAGCACTATCCAGACTCTTTTTAAGTGCCGTGGGGGTGATGTTGTTTTTCGTATTGTAAGCGATTTGCTTTTCCCGCCTATATTCGGTTTCATCAATTGTCTTTTGCATACTCGCGGTAATAGTATCTGCATACATAATGGCTTTACCATTGAGATGTCGCGCTGCTCTACCAACCGTTTGGGTCAAAGAACGATTACTTCTTAAAAACCCCTCTTTATCAGCGTCTAAAATGGCAACCAAAGACACTTCCGGTAAATCCAAGCCCTCACGTAATAAATTTACACCCACCAAGACATCGAACAATCCTTTTCTCAGATCTTGCATGATTTCGACCCGCTCCAAAGTATCAACATCACTATGAATGTAGCGACATCTAATTTGAATACGGTCAAGATATTTGGTTAATTCCTCAGCCATCCTTTTGGTTAGGGTTGTAACAAGCGTGCGTTCATCTTTTTCAATGCGCTGTTGCATTTCCTCGATTAGGTCATCGATTTGATTTAAACTCGGGCGCACTTCAATAATTGGGTCAAGTAAGCCTGTTGGACGAATGACTTGCTCCACGTAAACACCTCCTGACTTTTGTAGCTCGTAGTCGGCAGGGGTAGCACTTACATAAAGCACCTGATTTTGAAGTGCTTCAAATTCTTCAAATTTTAGAGGCCTATTGTCCATCGCGGCGGGTAACCGAAAGCCGTATTCCACCAAATTTTCCTTACGGCTTCTGTCGCCACCATACATAGCGTGGACTTGCGAAACGGTCACGTGACTTTCGTCAATGACCATTAAATAGTCATCGGGAAAGTAATCCAAAAGACAGAAGGGGCGGGTACCTGGTTTTCTGCCGTCGAGATATCGGGAATAATTTTCGATACCAGAACAGTATCCGAGTTCGCGAATCATTTCCAAATCAAATTCAGTACGCTCCTTTAGGCGTTTTGCTTCCAAATGCTTCCCAATCTCTTTAAAATAATCGTGTTGCTTGACCAAATCATCCTGAATCTCCTTAATGGCGCCTTGCAAAATATCTGGCGAGGTCACGAACATATTGGCCGGATAGATATTGAGTCGATCGTAATGCTCAATCACTTCATTGGTCTGGATATTGAACTGCTCAATATCCTCGATTTCATCCCCGAAGAAATGGATACGAAAGGCATCATCAGCATAGCTCGGAAAAACGTCAACCGTATCACCTTTTATTCGGAAATTTCCGTGGTTGAAATCTGCTTCAGTCCTAGAATAGAGGCTCTGAACCAATCGATGCAACAAATCCGTTCGGGAAATTTGCTGGTCAACTTCCAATGAAATGACATTTTTCTGAAATTCCACTGGGTTTCCAATGCCATACAAACACGATACCGAAGCCACCACAATCACATCGCGACGTCCTGAAAGAAGGGAAGACGTAGTGCTGAGTCGCATCTTTTCAATTTCCTCATTAATGGATAAATCCTTTTCGATGTAAACCCCAGAAACAGGAATGTAGGCTTCCGGTTGGTAATAATCGTAATAAGACACGAAGTACTCTACCGCGTTTTGAGGAAAGAATTGCTTAAATTCAGAATATAGCTGGGCTGCCAAAGTTTTATTGTGGGCTAAAACCAGTGTGGGTCTTTGAACATTCTCAATGACATTGGCGACGGTGAAGGTTTTACCCGAACCAGTGACACCGAGTAAAGTTTGATACCTTTCGTTGGACCTGATTCCCTCTGATAGTTGCCGAATTGCTTCGGGCTGGTCGCCAGTTGGCTCAAAATCCGATGTTACTTTAAAGCGCATATTGTAAATTCAAGCTTTTTATGTTTAAGATTTCAGGTTTCCTAATACCGTGGGTGAAATTAGCACAGATAAAAAAAATCTGAACCAGATTAGTCGACTCTTTTTGCAACTCCCTTTTCTACGCGTTGCTTCTTGAAAGGGTCCTTTACGGCTAATTGGTATTCAAAGGAATAGGAATTACTGTCGGTTGACAGTATTTTAAAATGAATGGCCTTTTCCTCAGATTTGTTCTTAGGGCTTAGTTTCGTCAAAATGAATTCACAATCATTAATCCATCTAACACTGGCAGAATCAACCTTGTTTTCGTAATAATCAACGTTTAGGTTTTCGGTTCTGGTAAACTTCCCCGTTTTTTCTACTCCTTCAATTTCATAAGTGAACGTAAAAGACCCTGTTCTAAAATCTTTGCAATTTCTATCCATTTGATAACACCCCAAAAAGGCCAAAAATGACAGCGAGAGTAGTAGTTTCTTCATAGACAACATTTATATGCAAAATTACAAAAGAACAAAGATTCTAGGCGTTCGAAGACTATGAAATCGTGCTGAAATTAAGATGGCTTAAAATTTTTAAAGGTGCCATCTGAATAAAATATGATGATTCGCTCAATTGATTTTTCTCCGTCTTTATTTGAATGTGTGGCAACTGTTTTTTCATTTGGTGTTGATGCATCAAGATTGGGTTTAATTGGGTCAATCGCAGTTTCATCATTTTGGGCTATGGTTGCTGACGGAAATTTGCCTTTACCATTCAGCAGCCAATACAATTCAACATCGGGGTAGGCGGATAGTATCTTTAAAACAAAATCCAAGCTGGGTTTATTTCTACCAGATAGAATATGCGAAATGCTACTGCGTTGCACACCGATTTTTTCAGCAAAGGATGAAGCAGTTTCATCGTAAAATTCGATGACCTTTTGAAGACGAGCTATAAATTTCTCACTGTTTATCATTGTAAACTTTACAATTGTCAATAATACCGGTTACAAATCTAAACATATACGTTGACAAAACGATTATTAGACTTTAAAATTAAATCTATAA
>JBCCOJ010000313.1:0-3341 GCA_039025415.1 Bacteroidota bacterium
ATAAATTCTTGAGCAGAAATCAAATTTTGAAAAACAAAAAATACAGCGAAGACCCCGAATATCTTCAGGGGCTTTTGCAATTTTAGAAACACGATAGCTTTTTTTTGTAAATATAAAAAATGATGATCAATCTTCCAGAAGTCTGGGTAATTGCCTCATATCTGTAAAAACTAAATCTGCAAGACCTGCTAATTCATTATTGAAATCGTGCTCAGCATAGCCAAAAACATCAAAACAGCCGGCTTTCCCGGCCTTGACACCTGCTAAACTGTCTTCAATAACAACACATTCATTTGGTTGAAATCCCATAGTTTCACAAGCCCATAAAAAAATAGCGGCATCAGGTTTCCATTTTTGGATGGCATAGCAACTAAAGATATTATTTTCGAAATAAGGCAGCAATCCAGTAAACTCAAGATTTAACTTAATCTTAGACTCTGGCCCGCTGGAAGCCACACAAAATGGTATGTTCAAATTTTCGATAACCTCCTTTACGCCATTGATAGGCTTGATATAATTTCTAAAGTTCTCATAAGATTGTTTGCGATATTGTTTTTCAAAACCTTTAGGAAGATTTTCAGAAATCAATTCTTGAATTTGAGACATGCAATTATAGAGCGAAACACCCTTAAAGTTTTGATAAGCATAATCTAAATTAATATTTGCTCCTAATTCGTTCGCTAAATTCACTAACACTTGATTACCAATAGCTTCACTATCAACTAGAACACCATCACAATCAAAGATTACACACTTATATTTTGACATTCAGGGCGTAGAATTTGAAACTTGAAGTACTTTACCGTTGTAATACTTATTTCCGTTTAAGGCAAAATCTTTAATATACTCGGCCATTTCCTTTGCTGAAACGGGCGCCTCAAACCCTGGGAATGCCTCTTCTAGCATTTCTGTCTGAACTGCACCGAGAGCTAACACATTAAATTGAGGTCCAGATTCTTTATACTCTTCAGCAAGAAGCTCAGTTAAGGTTATTACGGCGCCCTTACTAGAACTATAAGCCGCCAAACCAGCAAATTTCATACTGCCTTGAATACCACCCATTGAACTTACCGTAATTACATGACTGTCTTTTTTCATAAATGGTAATACAATCCTGGTCATTTCTGCAACTCCAAATACATTGGTTTGATAAACTTCGGTAAAATCCTGTAATGATGTATCTGCAAAAGGTTTGTTTAATAATGTGCCGGCATTATTGATAAGGATATCCACATGTTGCCACTCATTTTTTATAAACTGTTCTACTTTTTGATAATCATCTGCTTCGCATAAATCGCACGAGAAGTTATAGATATTATCAAATTGAAGATTTTTAATAGGCTCAGCATTGCGAGATAGCGCCAACACATTATGGCCTTGCGATGCAAATAATTGCACCAACTCAAATCCGATGCCACGGCTAGTACCTGTAATAATTATATTTTTAGCCATCATTTAATTTAATTTCTTTAGTTGTAGTTGTTGCCATGGTATCAATTGCAGGCGCTAATTTATTAATGAGATCCGCCATAAAATCATAATCCATTAAATCTGCCTCGTCACCCACCTTATGGTAGTAATCAAAATTTGTGAAATCAAAGGTGCAAATGGTTTGCGCTGGTACACCAAATTCTTCGAAAAAAGGATGATTGTCAGACCTTCTGAATAGTCGATATTTTTTTGCCAACGGGAAAAAACCGATAAGGTCAGAGCCAAGGTATTGATTAATCTCTTCGGCCATGTTACTTCTTTCGTAGCCCGTAACATAAGCTTTGTATGTATCACCTTTCATTGGCACGCCAATCATTTCAAAATTTAACATGACGTATAAATTAAGGTCCATACTTTTAAGTTTCTTGGCTAGGTGCTGTGACCCTTTTAATCCAAGCTCTTCAGCTGAAAATAGACAGAATAGAATGCTTCGCTTATTTGTTTTTCGTTTTGAATAATACCTTGCCAATGAAATTACCGCTGAGCTCCCTGCGGCGTTATCGTTGGCCCCATTTGCTATAGAATCATTTTCGACTGCATCTATAAATCCAATATGATCGTAATGGGCACCGATAATTATAAATTCATTTTTGAGTACCTCATCATTTCCTTCGATATAACCAATAAGATTATAACCCTTTTTTGTTATGGACGCCTGTGGACTTGTTGAATCGCGACTCGTAATTTCGAATTCAAAATGGTCTCTATACGAATCAAAATACGGACTAACACCAAAGTCTTTAAACTTTTGCTCAATGAATATCGCGGCCTTATCAATACCTTCAGTGTTCGTATCACGACCTTTCAATTCATCTGAGGCTAGGTAGGTCACAATTTCCTTTAACTCTTCGCTTTGTATCTTAATTTCATTATTTGCGAGTTCTATTGATTTAAGGTCAGACTTCTTTTCGGATTTACAACCTAAAAGACAGAAAAAAAGAAATAATTGAATGTATCTCATCAAATAAGGATTACACTTTGGGAAATTAATAAAAAGTCCATAGAGAAAGACCTAATAAAACCAAAAACCATCTTTTCTAAATTCAATACAGTTAGAAAAGATGGTAGATTTTTAATATTATGACGTTTTGTCGATTTTTTATCTTGCGGCGAAAAGGTGCTTAATTATAAGTTTTGATTTCGTGATTTTCGAATTGCCATTGGGTAATTCCACCCTCAAGCTCGTACACTAACTTGAAACCGGCTTTTTTAAGTTTTTTACTGCACTCGGCACTTCTGCCTCCAGATTTACAATACAATATAACCGGTTTTGACTTATCTAATGCCGCAATGTCGTCATCAAAAGTTGGGGACCTAAAGTCAATATTTTGAGAATGTGCGATGAAACCTGTTTCGTGTTCTTGCCGTGTTCTTACATCAATCAATTGAACTTCCTCTAATTCTAATAACTCCGTCATTTCCTCAGGAGTAATCATTTTAACCTCAGCCTCTTCTTTCTTTGAGCACGAAAGAACTAATACAAAAAGGAGAACGTAAATAAAGTTTCTGTTCATGTCTATAACCTTTTTTAGGGCATCTCAACATCACCGGCCCATTCTGAAAAACCACCTTCTAAATTAAAGGTATTTTCAAAACCCATTTGACTCATAATACTACAAGCTTGGGCACTCCTACCTCCAGATTTACAATATACATAGTAGCTTTTAGACTTATCGAGTTTTTCAATTTCATCAATAAATCCCTGCCCTTTATGGATATCTATATGATGTGCGTTTGGAATCATGCCCTCTGCAACTTCATCTTGAGTTCTAACATCTAAAATAAATGCATTGTCATCCTGCTGAAGTCTAAGTGTCCACTCTGGTTGCGATAAATCTGCCATGTTCAAT
>JBCCOJ010000314.1:0-3335 GCA_039025415.1 Bacteroidota bacterium
ACAGGTACATTCTTTTCATCGATAACGTTTCCAAAAATCTCACCTGTGGTTTGTGAATAGTTTAAAAATCCAAAAAGCAATAACAACGTAAATAAGTAGAATTTCATGATATTAAATTTATATCGGAGACAATTTTAAGATTAAAAATTCGAAATTAATATGTTTTTGTACTATATTTATAAAGGTTGGTGTTAAATAATACTTAAATATGAAAGCAGAAGAATTAATCCAAGTTCTTGTTGAAGCGGTTATCAGCCTGAAAAAGGAGGTTCAATCAGAAGAACTGTCGATTGAGTTATTATTAAAGCATTTAGATAAAAAGAATGATTACGTACCAAATAAGCGGATTTTAAAATTAAACGATACCAATATCTCACAAGAGATTATTGTTCATTTAGGTCGCCTAAATCGGTACGCACACGCTTATTTAAAATATAATCTGGCTGATTCGGCTTTTGCAACAGACATGGATTTTGCCTTTACCGCCATACTGCAACAATACGGTGAGATGAGTAAAATGGACTTAATCAGAAATATGATTTATGAAAAATCCTCTGGCATGGAAATCATTAAGCGGCTGGTTAAAAATGGAATATTTGAACAATTTGAAAATCCAGAGGATAAACGCAGTAAATTAATCAAACTAACCGAATACGGCCAACAAGAGATTTTTAAGGCCTATAAAAAAGCTGGGGCTGCTGCTAAGTTGGTAAGCTTTCCTCTTGATGATGCTGAAAAAAAATCACTCTTTACGCTTCTCAGCAAACTAGACACCTTTCACTTGGAGTATTACTTAGAGGGTAATTCAGATTCTGAAACTATAATCCAAAATCTAGGTTCGGAAGATTCGAACTAAAACTGAAGAACTTAAGAAAAATAAACCTTCGTTTTATTCGTTTTGTTTTAATCTTACAATGTTTATCGCAAGATTATTATGTAACAAATATTTCGTTTTTCAGTCAATTAAATAGATATTAACTAAGGCAATATTTACTTACTGTAGCCTTATTGAAACAACTAGAAAACCAACCATTAAAATGAAAAAACTCTCCACAATCACATTACCCTTACTTTTTACAATTTTTTTAACCTGTGCCCAAGAAAAAACCAATAGCAATCTTAATTTGGATTTTGAGACTATTTCGGAAAACGCTCCCGCCAATTGGAACAACTTTGGGGCAGCAGACTACGACATAAAAGTCGATTCCCTTAACGTACAACATGGCAAATATGCCATGAGCATTGAAAGCCTTAACGAAAAATCAGACTTTAAGGCGCTAGCATTTAATCTACCAGAAAACTACGACGGGCAATCCATCACTTTATCAGGGTATATAAAAACGGAAAATATCAACGAAGGTTACGCCGGGCTCTGGATGCGCATCGACCCGCAGATTGCCTTTGACAATATGAATAATCGCGGAATTACGGGCACCACAGATTGGCAAAAGTACCAAGTTACCCTGCAACTAAATCCACAAAACACCGAGAGGATAGTCATTGGAGGGCTGCTTGTTGGAACGGGTAAAATGTGGTTGGATAATTTAAAAGTAACCATTGATGCCAAAACGCTCGATGATGAAAACCTTAAGGTTTACGAGCGTGAACTGCTTCCGGCAGACAAAGACAATGAATTTGATGCGGGCTCAACAATTTCTTTCCCCAATCTCAATGATGAAGTTGTCTATAATTTGGATGTATTAGGCAAAATCTGGGGTTTTACCAAATACCATCACCCTGAAATAGCCAAAGGAAATTACAATTGGGATTATGAATTATTTAGGATGTTGCCTGACTATCTGGCAGCTAAAACCAATAAACAAAGAGATGGCGTACTTACAACTTGGATTGCCAAATTCGGCGAAATTGAAGAATGTACCTCGTGTAAATCTACACCAGACGATGCAATACTAAAACCAAACTTGACTTGGATTGAAAACTCAAATCTTTCAGCTGGATTAAAAGAAAAGCTGATGAATATCTACAATAACCGAAATCAAGGCGACAACTATTACATCGCGCTTAAGCCAGGGGTTGGTAATCCTGATTTTACCAATGAAAGGCAATATGAAACCATGGCCTACCCCGATGCTGGCTTCAGATTATTAGCGCTTTACCGATATTGGAATATGATTGCCTATTTTTTTCCGAATAAGCACCTAATTGATAAAGATTGGAATTCAGTGTTAAGTGAATATATCAAACCCTATTTAGAGGCTAAAAACGAATTGGAATATGAACTGGCCTCGGTCAAACTTATTGGGGAAATAAGTGACACCCACGCTAACTTATGGGGTGGCCGAAACAAAATAAATGAATTACGAGGTTCAAACTTTGCCCCTTTTAGAGCGGAATTTGTGGAAGGTAAATACGTAGTGACCGATTATTACAATCCTGAACTCACTGAAGAAGCCAAGCTGAACATTGGCGATGTGATTACCCACATCAATGGGAAAAAAATAGAAACCATAATCGATAGCTTAAAACCGTATTACCCAGTTTCAAATAAAGCCTCAAGGCTTCGGGATATGGCACCAGACTTGCTGCGTTCATCAGAAGATTTTTTAGCCCTTAAATACGTTTCAAACCAAGGGGAATCAAAAACGTATAAATTAAAACTCTACGATAGAAAGGAATTGAACATGTACCGTTGGTTTAAAGTCGATAAAGATTCCAAATGCTATAAAATACTCGACGGAAATATTGGCTACATCACCTTGGCGAATATCAAACAAGAAGATATCCCCGTAATAAAAGAAACCTTTAAAAACACGAAGGCGATTATTATTGATATTAGGAACTACCCTACTACCTTCGTTCCATTTGCCCTAGGTTCTTACTTTCTTGATGAGCCCACCGCCTTTGTGAAATTTTCTTCAGCAAATATCAATAACCCCGGTGAGTTCACCTATACCGATGAACTCAAAATCCCAAATGAGGGCGAGGGCTATAAAGGGCAGCTCATGGTTTTGGTCAATGAAAATTCACAAAGCCAGGCCGAATATACCGCCATGGCTTTTAGGTCTGTACCTGGTGCAAAAATCATTGGTAGTGCCACCGCAGGAGCAGATGGAAACGTATCCAATATATTCCTACCGGGAGGCATGCGCACCATGATTTCGGGTATTGGTGTTTACTATCCAGACGGGACAGAAACCCAGCGCATAGGCATCGTCCCCGACATTACCATACAACCCACCATTCAGGGAATTATTGAAGGTAAGGACGAGGTTTTGGATAAGGCCATTGAAGTTATAAACCAGAATAGCATAAAGAAAGAGAAGCGGATTAAGGATTGAACGAATTTTTTTGCTGAAATATTACTTCGAGTTGTA
>JBCCOJ010000315.1:0-3329 GCA_039025415.1 Bacteroidota bacterium
AAAAGTTTCCGATTGAAACTTACGTGCCTAAACAATTCTCTGACCCTGAATTACAAATTGATAATGTAACCGCTTGGAAAGGTTTGGAGCGGATTATAGAAGATATTCTAGATAGATTTGACATTGGTCGTGAATCTTGCATAGAATTTGGGGTTGAATTCGGATTTTCCTCGGTTATATTTTCAAATTATTTTAAGGAAGTTATTGGTGTGGATATATTTATTGGTGATGAGCATACCAGTCATAAGGGAGACCACTACGAATCTACTAAACAAGCCTTATCTCAGTTTAAAAATATTACTTTGAAAAAAGCCGATTATAAGGATTGGATTAAAGAAGACGAGCGTACCTACGATTTCTCTCACGTTGATATTGTACACAATTATAAAGAAACCTACGAATGTGGTTTATGGGCAGCGCAACATAGTACTTGTACAATATTTCATGACACCGAAAGTTTCCCCGAGGTTAGAAGGGCAGTAATCGATATTGCAAGAGATACAGGAAAACGTGTTTATAACTATCCGCACCATAACGGTTTGGGTATAATTGTATAAATCTTGTCTACAAAAAAAAATATTTTGGTCATAGCCCCCTTCGCTTTTGGCTATACCAAACATATCCATACAGCTTTGGAAAAATGTGATGGGGTTTCAGCCGAAATTCGATACCTCGACCAACCTGCATTTGCTTATAAAAATTTTGGGCATCGTATTTACAATGCTATTTCTAAAATCTTCGGAAAAAACCTTAAAAAATCCTTTGTTTTTGACCGAATAAAAAAAGAAGTGGCGCTATTACCTAAACAGGATTTGATCTTCATTATACGTCCCGATATTTTAAATGATGAAACGCTCAAGTATTTGAAATCCCGAACAGAATCATTCATTGCCTACTATTACGACAGCACTAGACGATTCTCTAGAAAATTGGACATCATTCCTTTTTTTGATAAAATTTATAGCTACGATAAGCTGGATGTTGAAAAATACGGTTTCGAGTTTTTGACTAACTTTATTTTTAATAGGGGTACGGCTATACCCAACAAAAGACAGTTTTTCAATATTTCGACCTTTGATTATCGTTTTCCACTGTTGGAAAGACTCGCGGGCTACTTAAAATCCAAAAATTGGACTTATAAGATTTTAGTCTATAACGTCAGCTTGATTGAAGCGAAGCACGTCGAAATTATCACTCAACAAAAATCCATTGAAGAGGTCGCGGAACTAATTTCAGAATCAAAAATTATCGTCGAAATCCAGAGAACCGAGCAGGTTGGACTTTCCTTCAGAATATTTGAGGCACTTGGCCAAGAAAAGAAATTGATAACAACTAACAAGGATATTGTCAATTACGATTTTTATCATGCTCAAAATATTTTGGTAATAAATGAAGACAATTTTGAAATTCCCGAAGAATTCGTTGTTAGTCCTTATAAAAAATTAGATACAGAGATACTTGGACCATATTTAATTGATAATTGGGTAAGACCAATTTTTAGTTTAGAATAGATTTCTGTAAACCTCAGCATACCTTTTGGCAGTATCGTTCCAATTAAATGAACGTGCACGTAAAGTATAATTTTCAATGTAATGGGCTTTATTCTTATTATAAACTGACATCCCTTTTTCAAAAACTTTTGCCATTTCCATGGGGTCAAAATTATCCCAATAAAAGGCATAGTCGCCTCCTATTTCTGGGAGCGAAGTTAGGTTGGAAAGAAACACGGGCTTTCCAAAACGCATCGCCTCAATTGGGGGAATACCAAAACCTTCTAAAAGCGACGGGAATACAAATGCCGCGCAGCCTTTGAGATAGGCATATTTTTCGGCTTCGTTGATTTTACCGACCATTTTTACGCGATTACTGGTTTTTGTTGCTTCAACCTTAACTTTTAGTACTTCTTCAACGTAATTATCAGAAGTATTTCCTGCAAGTATCAAATCGAAATCCGGCAAAAACTCCAGCATTTCCACTAATGTGTGTACGTTTTTACGTTCGGTCAATCCACCAATAAAAAATAAATACGGTCTTTCATTTTCGAATGGTATAACTTTTTCAATACCAATTTCTGATGTTATGGGATTTCCATTGTAAATCACATATTCGGGTACTTTCGGAATTTTAAAATATTTATGGGTGGAGGCTTTGGCGTATTCAGATATGTAGGTAATTGCAGAACTTCGGTTTAATTTATTTTGAAATCTACGGTTCACTTTATGGTTCATATCATTGGAAACCTCGTTAACAAAATTCACATCGTGTACCGTAAGCAAATAGGGGAGGTCATGGTAAGGTTCAACCTTGATGTTTTGGTTTAAACAATGCCAGACATCAAACTTTTTTCGTACTCTAAACAGTGGAATTCTTGAACGTTGGGTGTACTTATTATAACTAAAGTAATTACCATACATGGCTTGTAAAGGCGACTTATCCTTGACATTCAGCGTAATTTTGAAATCGGAAATTTCAGCATTATAAAGCCCCTTAATCAAATGAAAATTAAACTGACCAAATCCATTGTAAGGGTTTTTGATATTATGTGCTTCTAGAAATACCTTTTTCATAGTATCAGTCGATATTTCTGTACATTAACCATAATTGAAGATAGCGCTTAAATACCGAAAAACCGTTGAGGTAAGCCAAAATAAAGCCCTCCTTTCCATCTAAAAATCCTAGCTTAATAATGTATTGATGAAAAAATCGATACCAAGGTCTGAATAGGAAGTGATACAAATTAGGTCTCAGGTTTTTTTTATAAAGCTGTTCTGCCTGTAATTTGGCGTATTTAGTCAATTTCTGATTGTAATGGTCAAAGTTCTTATAGGTATAGTGGTCGCTTATGTTCTCTAATCGTGCGGTAGGACCATTGGTTAATAATTGCTCGTGTACTGGGCTATCGTTAAATTTACAATGGCGTTTATCGAAAAGCCTAAAAACCCAATCGTTTTGAAAACCGCTGTATTTTATTTGCTTGCCCATAAAATAAAATTCACGCTTCACTTTATAGGCTACGATATTATCTGGTAATTGGCTAACTGTTTTTAATTCTTCGGCAAGTGATTTGGGAATCGTTTCATCCAAATCAAAAAATACCACCCAATTATTCTTGGCTTGGTCTAAAGCATAGTTTTTTTGGTCTGAGTAGTTTGTGAATTTCCTTTTAATGACCTTAGCTCCCAAGTCTTGAGCCATCTCAGCGGTACTATCGGTGCTATGGGAATCGACTATGATAATTTCATCCACGAAATCAAGACTTTTGATAAAGCGCTCTATATTATGTTCCTCATTGTAGGTTATTGCTAGAGCACTTATCATTTAACTTGAAT
>JBCCOJ010000316.1:0-3329 GCA_039025415.1 Bacteroidota bacterium
CACGTTTTAAATGTCGAAAATATCTTACCCGAAGGGCAAAAAACCTTAGCGGAAGCCCGAGGGCAAGTTGTTAGTGATTATCAAATTGAACTCGAGAACAGATGGATAAAAACACTTCAGAGCCGTTATAAGGTTGAGGTAAATCCTAATGTTTTGGAACAAATAAAAACAAAACTGAATAATTAAATTGTCTGTAAAAAACGTTTGGTTTATTGCACTTCTTTTATTGTTGACGTCTTGTCAATTCTTCAAAAGTACCGACGATAGAGAACCAGTTGCTCGCGTCAATAATTCATTTCTGTATAAAGAAGATGTTGCAGACCTTGTTCTTGATGATATGAGCAAGGCTGATAGCGCGGTTATCGTAACTGCTTATATAAATAAGTGGGCCACTCAGATTTTATTGTTAGAGGGCGCTGAGCGAAATTTACAAGAAGATAAACAGCAAGACTTTAATAAACTTGTGGATCAGTATAAGACCGATTTATACACCAAGGCTTACCTTGAGGCGCTTGTCAAGCAGAGTGTTGACACCGTCATAAATGAAAATGAGGCCAAAGAAGTCTTTGAAGAAAATAAAGCTAGTTTTAAACTAAACGATGAACTTATTAAATTTAGATACATTTCCTTTTCTGAAAATGCGATAAATAAAGATGGATTTGTTGAAAGGTTTAAGCGATTCGATAATGAAGATAAAACCTATTTAGACTCCATTGCCGTGCAGTTTAAAAGCTACTCTCTAAATGATTCTATTTGGATAAGGGCTTCAAATGTTATCGAGAAGCTTCCGATTTTCAACTCAGATAATAAGGAGGAACTGTTAAAAAAAACCAATTTCATACAGCGTAAAGATTCATTAGATATATATTTGGTGCAGGTCAAAGAGGTTAAATTAAAAAATGATTTAGCACCTTTGGAATTCGTTAGACCAACCATCAATCAAATTATCATCAACAAACGAAAATTGGAACTTACCAAGAAGTTTGAAAAAGATATTACTACCGATGCAATTAAGAACAAACAATTTGAGATTTACAACTAGTTTTATTTTAGTTCTTGCGTTTTTCTTCGGAAACATTAATACCATGACAGCGCAGGAAATCATTGAGGATGAAGTGGATTCATCTGCCAAGCAAATGGACTCGACCCAAAATTCGAAGAGAAGAAAGATTGATGGTGTTGCAGCCGTTGTTGGAGATTTCGTGGTATTGGATTCAGACATAGATAAAGAATACATACAACTCCAAGCAAGGGGTGTTTCAATTTCAGAGATAACTCGTTGTCAGTTGTTTGGTAAATTGTTGGAAGATAAACTCTATGCCCATAGCGCCATTCAAGATAGTATTACCGTAAATGAGTTGGAAATACGCTCTAGAATTGAGCAACAGATTTCGTCATTTCTAGAATCAAAGGGAGGCTCCATGGCTGAACTTTTGGAATTCTACGGTAAGGATTCTGAAGACGCGCTTCGTGACGAAATGTTTGAAATCAATAAAAACGGTGAATTAGCCTCTCAAATGCAACGAAAAATTGTGGAGGAAGTGGAGGTAACGCCAGAAGAAGTAAGAGAATATTTTAACGAAATCCCCAAAGACTCATTACCCATATTCGGTACGGAGTTAAAGGTTGCTCAAATTGTTGTAATTCCAGAAGTTACCGAAGAATCGAAATTTGCAGCGATTAGTAGATTGAAGGAATTTAAGGCGGACGTCGAGGAAAATGGAGCAAGCTTTACCACAAAAGCAGTATTTTATTCAGATGACGTCGCCTCAAGGAAAACAGGCGGCATGTACACATTGAACAGAAAGCGACCTCAAATGGTTAAGGAGTTTCGAGATGTAGCCTTCTCGCTTCAAGAGGGTGAAATTTCAGAGCCTTTTGAAACCGATTTTGGATACCATATCGTATTACTTGAAAAGGTAAGAGGTCAGGAGTATGACGTTAGGCACATTCTATTAAGACCAGAAATAACCAATGAGGCCATTAGGGCCGCCAAGGATAAAATCAACAAAGTGAGGGAAAGAATCGTAGATGGAGATTTGACTTTCGCAGATGCAGCGATTGAATTTAGTGATGAGAAGGAAACAAAATATGATGGTGGTCAATTGGTGAATCCTTACACCCAAGACTCAACTTTTGAGTTGACCAAGATGGATCCAGAACTTTATGGTCAAATTCAAGATTTGGAAGATGGAGAAATAAGTTTGGTATTGCAAGACCAGGACAGAGTTAATCGAATAAAATTCAAAATCATGACTGTAACCGACAGAATTGATGAGCACAAGGCCGATTTTGCTAAAGATTATTTAAAAATCAAACGATTGGCAGAGCAGGAGAAGCAATATGAGACCATCAGAAAATGGCAGGATGAAAAAATCAACGACACTTACGTAAAAATTAGTAACGATTATAAGAGTTGTGATTTTGATGGTAACTGGTTAAAATTAGAGAAAGAATAGTATGTCTGACGTTTCTAAGATTGAGCAGTTCGTAAAAAAATATGGTGCTCTAAAGACTGAAATAGCAAAAATTATTGTCGGTCAAGATGAAGTAGTTAACCAGATATTGATTTCTATTTTTTCTGGAGGTCACAGCCTTTTGATTGGAGTGCCAGGCTTGGCTAAAACCTTAATGGTAAATACCATCGCGCAAGCGCTTGGACTCAATTTTAAACGCATCCAATTCACACCAGATTTAATGCCCAGCGATATTCTTGGAAGTGAAATATTGGATGAAAAACGCCAATTTAAGTTTTTAAAGGGACCAATTTTCGCAAATATCATACTTGCTGACGAAATAAACAGAACACCACCAAAAACCCAGGCGGCACTTTTAGAAGCCATGCAGGAACGAGCCGTTACTGTTGCTGGACACCATTATAAACTGGACTTACCCTATTTTGTGCTTGCCACCCAAAATCCGATAGAGCAGGAGGGAACCTACCCATTACCAGAAGCACAGTTAGATCGTTTCATGTTCGCGATAAATTTAGAATATCCAACTTTTAAGGAAGAAGTTGAAGTTGTAAAGTCCACTACTACCGATGTCAAAAAATCGGTGAATGCGTTGTTTTCGGCTGAAGAGATTATTGGATATCAAGACGTGATTCGTCGTATTCCCGTTGCAGATAATGTGATTGAATACGCCGTTTCAATGGTAAGTAAAACAAGACCTAAAGCAGATACCGCTTCAGAATTGGTTTCAGAATTTGTCGATTGGGGTGCAGGCCCAAGAGCTTCACAAAATTTAATTTTGGCTGCAAAGACCCACGCTGCAATCAATGGCAAATTTTCTCCAGATATTGAAAACGTTCAAGCGGTGGCTCAGGG
>JBCCOJ010000317.1:0-3300 GCA_039025415.1 Bacteroidota bacterium
TTTCAGTAAATACTTTAGGTTATCTAGGTAAATACCAATTTGGAGCTGAAACTTTAAAATTAATTGGTATTTATAATCCTAACCAATTTTTATATAATCCTAAATTACAGGAAAAGGCGTTTTTAGCTAATGCTGCACGTAATAAATGGATTCTTAGAAAGGATATTGAAAAATATACGGGAAAAACTATTGCCGGTATCAAAGTAACTGAATCTGGTATTCTAGCCGCCGCACACCTTGCGGGGCCTGGAACCATTCAAAAATTTCTTAGAAGTGGTGGTAATTACAATTACTCTGATGCCTATGGCTCTTCGGTTAAATACTATCTAAAGAAATTTGCTGGTTATGATACCTCTTTTATCAAAGCAGAGCGTCGAGCTAAAGCCAGAATTTAATAGTCAAACTTTTATTGTAGTCTAGCGGACAATTAGATATGTCATACTGAATGTGAAGGCGATTTTAAGGTTTTAAAATCGCCTTTTTATCAATTTTGGGGATTGATTATTCGAGCCATCTATAATTTTAAAATTGACCACCCCAAGCGTAAGTTCTTCAGAAGTTATAACCTCGACTTTCCATTTACCGTTCCAGATGTTATTCTTATAAGTATAACCGCGATAACCGCCGTTTCGGCCGCCAGTAATCTCAAAGCCGATATCATCTTGGGTTATCCATTTATCACTAGTATTATCGTAATATTTCCAACGGTGAAACACTTCAATATTTAATTCAGTAGGGGCAAAGATGGAAGTGAACACATAAACCGGACCCTCTGACTGCCTAGTGTAAATATAATTGTGATTTCGCCAAAATTTAAACCAATCTTTGGTTTCGTAGCTTACGAGATATTTGTCATTTTCTTTTTGAATATCGTGTGCTGCTAGACCGGTCTTCATAGCTAAAGTACGGGAGGAATAAGTCTGAAAAAGTATAATGCATTCACCGAAAGGTTTATAAAAACAATCAGTGCTATTAATCTTTTGGCTTTAAATTCTTTTCCTGAGCCTGCATAACTTTTGTTAATGAACAACACCAAGATTACGGTAATGGCAAAACTTGCTACTCCAGACAATAAAAAAATGACCGTGCCCATCTGCCTTAGAAACACGGAAATCATAAATGCAAAAAACGTAAAGCTTAAAAAATGATATACTCCAAATTGAAGATAAATATTTGATATTCGTTTTTTTAGAAATTCATTGGCCACAAGTAAAAGAAGGAGCAAGACAAAAAAGGTCATTGTTCCAGATAGTGATACGCTGCGCGAAAAATAAATGACGTAGGCACTAGAAAGCGCTCCAAAAAAGAATTGTATGGCTAGTGGAAAATAATTAGAGAATTTCACAATAATGGACCGTCGAGATTTGAAGCCCTTTGTAGTGTTGAACAAGTACAGCGTCACTGTCAATGCGGTCATATGAAAACAAAGTACCGTTAGGTCATAAGTGCGGTCAATTTTGCCCAAAGTCAAGGTGTCAAATACAAAACCACCAATAAAAAATATAATTGGGGCATACTTTTGGTTGCGGTTTACCCAAGAACCAAAAGCACTATTTCTATATTTTACCAGCTGACGTTTCAAATTATGACGTTTAATAGATGTTACTTGGTGAAGCGATTTGCTATTGCGATCAACTTATTATAGACAAAAGCATTGGTTTTTGCGTAATGAAAAGATATAATACAAACTACAATCATAAACATAAGTGCGCCAAGAATGGCTTCAGTGGGGTCTAAAGCTTTTAAGAAAAAATGTTTTAGACCTATACCAGTAAAACTTCCGAATATGATGATGAAGTGAATAACGTAAATTGAAAGCGTCTTTTGACCAATTTTACTAATCAAGGGCTGATTTAATAGAGATTCAGCAGCATAGAAAACACCAAAAATCAACAAAACATTTCCAAGGCGCATAAAAAGGTAATTGAAATAGGCCACATCTTTCAATAATTGAAAATCTGTTAAATAATAAATCTTCATTAGAAACCACGAGGAACATTTCAAAAGCAAAATACCAAATACTACAAAGGAGGTAATTGCAGCCAGTTGGAACCTGTTTCTATGAGCGTGATTAAAGAAAACTGTGGCTAAAAATCCGCCAAAGGCAGTAAAACCAAACCACGGCAGGATGGTAAATATCGATCCATTACTTTTTGTCATGTAATTGGCCAGAAACTTAGGAATGTGCTCCAAACTTAAGTTTCTGTAAATGGGTTCGGTCAAGAAGCAGAAAAGACCAGTGAGCAATAAAACAACCGTTAATAAACGAATGTGATTTCGAAATAAAGCGTAAAAGCCAATCAACATTATCAGCGATAGACCGATACATTGTAATACATCGATAACCAGAAAGTAATCATTAAAGTTTCCTTGAAGCCATCCAAAAATATCCATTCGTAGGGCATAACCTATGAGTATAAGTAAAAGACCTCGGTTTAACCCCTTCTTTATCCTAAAGTTATCTTTGCCTTTGTTCTTGGCCTTTAATAATAAATAGAGGAATATAAGACCAGAAATAGTAAAGAAGGTGGGAGCTGTAATACCTCTAAAATATTCCCATGTTACATATACCATATTACTTTTATCACGGTATATGGGGTTAAGCAAGGTGTCAATAAAATGCCCTTGAAGCATCATTAAGATGGCAAAAGCCCTTACAGCATCAATAAAAAAAAGGCGTTCGTTTTTCAATATGGGTTTTTAGGTTGAATACAGCAAGATAGGATATTATTGAAACCAAAAAACCGATTTAAGTTATCATCCTAAATCGGTTTTTGAATAATTTGACACGTTCGTTACTTGTCAACGACGTGCATAACGGGGTTTTTATCTAAAAATTTTCCGTTTTTTGATTCCCCAAGAATAAGAACATCCTTTGTTTGTTCATATTCTTTTATGGTCCTCAACATTTGTTCTTTCGTGTCTCTATGAAGTTTGATTCCGGTACTTTTACCCTTATTTCGAATTTCGATATAAAACCCATCTCTAAATTTGATAGGTTTAGTTGGCGGTCTTCCCATAAATTAATTGTTGTAAAATTTATTTTGGCATATTAGTAAATAATAAGATACTGTGCAAGCTAAATCAAGAATATTAAATGCACTATACACTTCTTTAATCTTTGGGTCTAGGTTAGTTTTATCGGTTTATTGGCTTACTTGAAAAAATGATACATTTATGAAAAGAAATCAGCGTAGACCTTTACATGAAATCTCAGGGGAAGAATTAACTATTATAAAATGAAATCAGCATTTAGAAACGTTCGGGCAAAACGAAATAAAAAATCCTATAAGGTCAAAA
>JBCCOJ010000318.1:0-3300 GCA_039025415.1 Bacteroidota bacterium
CCCAAATAGCGTAGCCATAAGGTTTTATTACCATACAGCCTCGTACGGCAGAATTTTCTGCTAAATCAGCCTTTACAACTAATTCATTATACCATTTTGAATAGTCCTCGTCTCTACTTGTAAGATTTTTACTCATTTTTACTCTTTTGGCACAAATGTTGTGTCTTTGTTAAAAAAGAAAATAGTTGGACAAAACTAACTATTTTTATAATGTTCAACAATAAAACCTAGAGATATGCAGTTTCCAGATTATATGCAAAAAAAAGTACCGTTATTACTAACGATTGGACTTTCAATTGTCCTAATGTCTTGTGGTTCTTATCAATATGTTGGATACTCAAGCGACGGTATCTACAATGAAGAGCCCGTTGCCACTGTAGAAGTACCTGCGGAAACTACTACTGAAGTTTCTGATAATTCTTACTACAAAAATTATTTCAATGAAAAATCGATGCAGTACGAGGACATCCCTCTAGATGAACCAGTCATATTTACTGATATTGAATCTTACAGTAGCGATTATGATGAAAGCATAAATAATGACTCCCAAGTTGGACAGGCTGGTTGGGGAGCAGCAAATGAAAATATAAACATAAATATCTATGACAACGGCTGGAATAATTGGGGCTGGGGTGGACTCGGGTGGGGCGCTGGCTTCGGTTGGGGTGGTCTCGGCTGGGGTGGAGGTTTTGGTTTTGGTTATCCCTTCTTTGGAGGCTTTGGTTTTGGCTTTAATCGATTCGGCTTTTTCAATGGTGGTTTTGGTTTTGGTTATCCCTTCTTTGGAGGCTTTGGATTTAATAACTTATATGGGCCTGGATTTTACGGCTACAACAACTTTTATAGCAACAACACAAGACGAGGTTATGCCGGTAATTATGGTAGACGTTCTACCCTAAATTCGAGAGTCAACGGTAATACTATATCCAGACGTAATGCAAGCAGTGTTTCAAGAAGAAATTCAAATGCTGTTAGTCGTTCTAACTCAAGCGGGCGGTTCAATTCAAATGTTCGAAGATCAAATCGAGGAGCTACAATAAACCGTCGTGGAAATACGAGTCGAAGTACAGTCAACTCCAGAAGCAGAAGTTCGTCAAGAATGTCTGCACCTAGTAGAAGCTCCAGTCGATCATCGTCTGTAAGGAGCTCACGGTCTTCCTCTAGAAGCAGTGGTTCAATGCGAAGTAGCAGAGGTGGAAGGTCTTCAGGTGGAGCAATGAGGTCTGGTGGCGGCGGAAGGTCATCCGGTGGTGGACGTTCTGGTGGTGGCCGCAGAGGAGGCAGATAATCCAATATTCAACTTTGTTTTAAAAAATTAATATGAAAAAGTTAAGTTTACTATTCATAGGTGTGATTTCTATGTCAAATATTTACGCCCAGGAAATTACTGATGCTGTCAGATATTCACTAGATGAAATTCAAGGTTCAGCAAGATTTAGGGCCATGAGCGGTGCATTCGGAGCCTTGGGAGGTGAGATGTCTGCCATAAGTCTTAATCCTGCTAGTTCTGCAATATTCAATAGAAGTCGAGCGTCTTTTTCCTTATCCTCTTTAAATACCAATAATGATATTTCCTTTTTTGAAGGCAGAAGTAATTCGACCGAATCGAAATTTGATTTGAATCAAGCAGGAGCTGTTTTCGTTTTTGAGGACACGAATAGTAACTCAAAATGGAAAAAACTCAGCTTAGCAGTGACTTATGATAAAACAGGAAATTTTGAGGACAATTGGTTTGCACGAGGAACCAATACAAACTCCATTGATAGTTATTTTCTAAATTATGCACAAGGTCTTCGATTAGATGAAATTTCGGCGCTGCAAGGTGAGACTTTAGAACAAGCTTACGGAGAAATTGGATTTGCCTTTGGTTTTCCAAATCAACAAGCGTTTTTAGGTTTTGAATCATTTATTTTGGAGCCAGTTCAATATACAGATGATAATACTGAATATACTTCCAATATAGCGGCCGGAACGTTCAATCAATCCTATCAGAGAATTGAAACCGGCTACAATGGTAAATTCAGCTTTAACCTTGGTACCCAATACGGCGAAAGATTATATTTAGGCTTAAATTTAAATGGCCACTTCATCAATTACGAGAGACTGACCCAATTTAATGAATCGAATAATAATGAGGGGTCTTTAATAAATAATGTAGCTTTTGACAACACCTTATTTACAACAGGTAATGGTTTTTCCTTTCAGTTAGGTGGAATCTTGAAACTAACAAATGAATTAAGGGCCGGTTTTACTTACCAGTCACCTACTTGGTTCACCATAACCGAAGAAACCACTCAATTTATAAGTACACGTTTTAATGATAATAACGGTCCAGTAACTATTAATCCAAATGTCATTAATATATTTCCAAATTATAGACTTCGAACCCCTAGCAAGATTACAGGTAGTTTGGCCTACGTCTTCGGCACTAAAGGCCTATTAAGTTTTGATTATTCAAGAAAAGATTATTCTACAACAGAGTTTAGACCAACTTCAGATCCATTTTTCGCGACGCAAAATCAAACCATGAACGACCTTCTGAAAGCTGCAAATACCTATCGTGTTGGTGGTGAGTATAGAATTAAAAATGTTAGCCTTCGAGGTGGATACCGTTTTGAGGAAAGCCCTTACGTAGATGAAGATTTCTTCGGAAACTTAACAGGATATTCACTTGGTATTGGTTATGATTTTGGTTCCACAAGATTGGATTTGACTTATGACCGATGGGAACGAACTATAAACAACCCGCTATTTTCTGTAGGATTAACCGATGCTGCACAAGTGGATGCTAATAACGATAATATAACCTTATCATTGGCCTTTGATTTATAGGCGCATATACATTCAATTAAGTTGCATTAGTACTAAAATTCTTTGGGATTAAACAAGCTAAAGCAAATCTAAAAGTTTATTTAAGTATTTAATTTCTTACTTCGGAAATGTGAAGCGACAGTTAGTTGACTAAAAACACAAAAGCACCTAAGAGAAATCTTAGGTGCTTTTTTGCTTTATTCAATTAAAGTTTGTTATCGTTTGAGCGTAAAATGCGCCCTGAACTCCTTGCGCTCCCTTGTCCTGGGCTCGTCGTACTCCACCACGAACCAATAGTCGCTCACCGGCATCGGGCTGCCGTTGTAGTTCCCGTCCCAGCCAAGGCCGCCGGGGGCGATCTGCTTGAGCAGCTTGCCGTAGCGGTCAAAGATGTATATCTGCGCGCCAAGGCCGCGGTCTATCCCCGCGATGTTCCACCTGTCGTTGAAGCCGTCGCCGTTGGGCGTGAAGAAGGCCGGGTAGTCCAGC
>JBCCOJ010000319.1:0-3280 GCA_039025415.1 Bacteroidota bacterium
AGTGGATTGATGTATTTTTCTTCTCCTTTATCTTTCATGATTACTGTTAGTTTTGACTACTACCCTAACAAAATTAACGCTTTTTCTCCGTGCTTGATTGGCTTTTTCTTTTTTCCTGGTGGAAGTGAACGTCCCGCATAGCCGCTGTTGCCAGCTTTTGCTGGCAATCGACGGATATGCATTGTTCGCTTCTCGCCTTTTTTTTTTATAATTTATATGATTTAACAATACTTGGTTTTTGTACCCAATCATTAATCACATCGGAATAAACGAGAGCTTCAAATCCGTCGTTTTGGGATTTATTTATTTCATTTAATAGACGATTTGATTCAAATAATTGAGCTGCTGAACAAGTGCCAAACCCGAAACAACCTGCCAATAAAATCACTTGACTTTCTGGGTTGTATGGGTTTTCTGTCTTGAATGCAAATCCGTAATCTCCAATTACTCTGCTATTCTCACCGTATCTCGGATTATATTTCATTCCTTCTTTTGAGTCTCTGAGAGTAATTTCATTTATGTCTGGATTCCCAAATTTCAAATTAGTTTCCATTTTATTATAAAATTCTCTTGTCAACTTATTTGCATCTGGTCCACCCAAAAGAATTAAATTATTTTGGTATCTATCTCCTGAAAAATTATAAGTAGGAACGACATCAATATTTGCAATTCCAACGTTGTTCAAAACGCCCATTATTATCCCAAGTGCCAATGCGTCTCCTGTGCCCATTAATGTTGATGCTTCCCATGCTCTAAATCTATCACCATAATATGTTCCGATTACTATTGTTGTTTTATTTTCGAAGAATGGTTTCCAAAAATGATTAAACTGCTTTTCATTTGATATTGATGTTTGAGTATTTGAACCGTTCGATACTTCAAAGTCTGATTCTTCTAATTTATCCAAGAATTCGATTAAAGCAACTTGGATTTTATTCAGCTCTAAATTTCGATTTTCTTCTGATACAATGCCTTTGTGTTGTTCGTTATTAATTCTTTGGTATCTCATTTTGAGGTGAATAATATCATTGTAATAATCAGAAGTAGGACTTAGCATTTCATATAATTTTTCAAAACACAAATCCATACTCTTCATTAGATACTTCTTCAACTCGTATTTCTTCATTTTTTCTTTTTTTGGTGGAAGCGAACGGTTTGCATAAATGGCGTGCGCCCGCATAGGGCGGATGACCATTTTATGCTTTGTTCGCTGCTGGCTTTCTTCTTTCAATTCATTTGGTTTCTATCAATTGGCTTTGTTGTAATCTTTTGTTCTTGATTAAAATTCTGAAGTATGGGCATTTGCCATTTATTGATAAATCCTTTTCATCATTTCCCTTTCTGAATTTTATGATTTCAAATTGATTGGGATTGAATTTATGCAAAAATGTGATTGGTACTCCCATAAAACCTTCATAATCTTTAGGAATATCTTTGGTCTTATTCACATTAATACCATTGTAGTTGTCATAATTAGGGTATTCATTTTCATTCCCATAATATACTTTCGATAGAGGTATATCCTTGTTACGGATTGGGGTCTCTAAGTTTGTTAGCCATAAGCAGTTATTTGGAGAAACTATTCTATTTCCACAATTATCAATTCTTGCTTCTGTGCCATATAGTTCGTAGTGGTCAGGAACAATAAAACCTGAAACACCTCTTCCTAAATTAACTCCTAACCACGTTTTGTTTTCCTTAATTAATTTAAAAATCTCCTTGTAAGTAATCGCATTTATATTTCCAATGATTAAAAACTTTTTATCGTATTTAACTAATTGAGCTACATACTCACGAAATAGCGAAAATGGTGGATTAGTTACAACAATATCAGCTTGTTTCAATAACTCAATACTTTCTTTACTCCTGAAATCTCCGTCTCCTTTAAAATGAATTATGCCGATGTCATCGTTACTTAAATTGTCTTCTTTTGTTTGCTTACCTTCATATTCATAATAAAACCCACTTTCGGTTTTCTTCGTGTTAAATAAATCTATCTCTTGCCTTTTATAACACGCTGATATTACTTTTTTTAAACCTAATTTCTCGAAATTAGAAGAAAAATACTTAAAAAAGTTACTAATTCTTGGGTCATCACAATTGCAATAAACTACTTGGTCTTTGAAATGATTTTCATAATGTTGCAACTCACTTTCAATATCTGAAAGTTGGGTATAAAATTCATCACTTTTCGATTTTTTTGCTTTTTGTAATAACTTATTGTTCGCTTGTCTTGCCATAGTTTCTCACGTTACTTTAACGAATAAATTGGTATAATTAAGAGCCTGTAATTTGATTAAAAATATCACTTCCCAATACTTTCAGAGAAGTCTTAGAAATATCAACCATTATGTCAAACATTTCCTTTTTGTCCCATTGTTCTCCATTTCCTTGGGTATAAATAGAAGTAGCTTGCAACATAATCGTTTTGTCGCTGTGCTTAACAAACTTATTCTCACATAGATTGGTATTTATCGGCATTCCGTAATTTGCAGAAGTCAATCTATCCAACCTATTCAACATTCCTGAATTATATTCAAGTGTGACAACTCTCCCGTCTGGTCTTTTGATTAAAAGTGTTTCTGTTAAAAAGTTTGAACCTTCGAGAAATAGTACATAAGGGAAATGAGATTCAGATAGCATGAAATTTGCAATTTCTGAAATATTCTTATGCGACCTTTCTATGGCATTACCCGCAGCCATTAAATCTTGATTATTATTCTTGCCTACCAATTTACCAAGTCTGATATTACCAATATCTTTTCCTTGGTGTTTAGCTTCTGATACCAAAATGATTCTCCAATTTCCATTGTCATCCTCCACTTCTATTATTCCACCGTCAGGTTTGATGCTTGAATTTGATACAAAAAGAGTCTGTCCTAATTCTGGGTCAATTTTTTTTAATGCTTCATTTATCTCTTCTTTTCTGATATTCTTTCTGTATCGAAAGGATAACTTTGGAAATTCCTTTTCAAGTTGTTTGATAACAAGTTTTGATATTTCTCCAACAGTTAAATCGTGTGATTTAGCTTTATCACCAAATATCCCTACCACACCCTGCGACTTTTTATGTTGGTTTGTCAATCTTTTCGATTGATTTTTCTTTGCCATATTGTATTTTCTGTTTTATCTATCAGCAAAGTTACTGATAATTGGGCTTTTGTTTTTTTCTTTTTTTGCTTGCAGTGAACGGTTGGTGCAAATGCCGTGCGCCCGCATAGGGCGGATGGACATTTTGCACTTTGTTCACTTCTCGCCTTCTTTTCTTTTCTTGATTTTC
>JBCCOJ010000320.1:0-3276 GCA_039025415.1 Bacteroidota bacterium
ATTATATTAATATTAACAAAATTTATTAAATTATTCTTAATTATCTAACTCAAATATTGATAATAAGCATATGTTTTAACTATAATGAATGAATTATAGCAATGATAATTAGCAATAAGAGGCTAATGTCTTATAACCAATAAAAATCTTGTGAACGTGATGTTTTTTGTATCTGAACAAGACGATTCGAACGTTCGCTACTTAGGACCGGTGGCTACTACGGGAATATTTGATTGAATGTTAAAACGTCCAACGGCTAATTACAAAATTTACTTAATAAATTGATAAAAGAGTCGAAACACCATAAAGACTAAAATGTGATATCAATTCTCCTCTTCGTTTTTATCGTTAGAAGAGACTTTCCTTTGAATAGGATTTTCGTCTTTGATGACATTTACAATGGCCTTGACGCCAGTTTGAAGATTCCATTTTTTTGAAGAGACTAGATTTCCCTTATCATCATAGACAATAAATTCAGCGGTGTTGGGACCAGACTCCCCTTGATTTAAGGCTAAAAACTCTATTTTATTAATACCGACAACTAAGTCTACATCAAAACCCTTGAACCCAGAAGTCAATAACAAACGAGGCACAACAGTAACTCCATTTATGGATACTCGAACCAAATCGCCATCTGGATACTCATGGTCTCGGCACATGATTTTAACAAACTTGCCGTTATTTCGAATATCACCAAGAAAAATATCGGCCATGGTCTCTATCCTAAGCCCTTGCTCTACCGCTACCTTTTTAAAACGTTTTTCAAAAATCTCACCCGGCTGCCTCAATCCATTATCGTCAATCATTGAAAAGGGCTTTTCTGGCTTTTTTATGGTGATTTTTTCCAAGGGGTTTGCACCACTTTTTTTAATCTTGGGAATATCCAGTTTTGATTCCGGACTTATCTGTAAGGAGGTAGGTATTGTGTCTTTTTTTTCAATTTCCTTCGCCGGGATTCTGATACTTTTCGTTTCGCTTTTATCCACCTGGGAATACCCAAACGAAATGGCCAAAGCAAAACATAATATCAAAATTGAAGTTCTCATTGTTTTTTCATAGTCGAAACAAAAACCGTTCCCTTTCTTATTTCCAGAAACAAATTTCAGTTTCTTACTTAATTTGGAGCTAGTCTATTGACCAAATCCAAGAATTTTTTTTGCAATCTGCTCAAATGTAACTGGTTTGCAGAAACAAATTTTTAATTCTAAGTTAAAACTTACCGTTAAAACTAAGCCGAAGCTTACGAGTATACTCTTCGATAAGCCATTCTTTATAGTTTTTTGTGCTATTCATGATACAATAGCAATATTGCTTGATACGATAACAAATGTCATCGTGCAGTAGTTTTGCTAGCTCCCTCGCCTCAAAAACGTCCTCGCTATTGGCTATAACGAGTTTAGAATGCTGAGTAATGCTATTTTCTATGGCCTGCATTGATTTTTTACCTTGCCTAATTACTTTTTTGTATTCTTCCTTAATATCAAAATCATCATCGGGATTTTTCTTGAAGCGTTTTTTTAGGGAGTCGGGCATTTCATAGACAAATTCACGCTCAATGTCTTCATCATTTCTGAGATTTTCCAAATAGAAGTCTGGATTCTTAAAAATATGTTGCCAATCTACAGGTTGGCTCCATGGCCCAAACCTCAAGGAGTTGTTCCCTAAGTCAATGACCTTAAAACTGGTTTTATTGCCTTTTATTCGCGAGCCACGGCCAATCATTTGGAAATACAAGGTCAAAGAACGCGTTGCTCTATTCAGGATTATGGCCTCAACACTTGGCTCATCAAAACCTGTGGTCAATATACTTACCGACGTTAGAACACCATCTGGAGTGTTTTTGAACCACTTTAAAATGTCCTTACGCTCTTGTTTACTACAGGTGTTATCGAGATGGCGAACATTATAACCAGCCCGTTTGAATGTATAATAAACTTCTCTTGACGTATTAATGCCATTGTTGAATATCAGGGTTTTTTTGCCCAAACACATTTCTTCATAAGCAAACAAGAGTTTGCTCTGCATGGCCGAATTCGTGTAAAGTGCTTCTGACGATTTTACCGTATAATCGCCATTCATGCCAACTTTCAAGGTATCTAGCGACACATCAAAGTTGGTGATTTCCGCAGAGGCCAAAAAGCCGTTTTTAATTAAAGTGGAAATGTTATCGCCAACAATAAGCTCCCTGTAGTTGTCTTTCATTGGGAGCTTTATATTACTGCTCAGTGGGGTCGCGGTCACACCAAGAATAAAACAATCCTTAAAAAACTTAAATAACTTTCTAAAGGAATTGTAGTGGGCCTCATCTATGATGACAAGACCGATATTGTCTAGTTTAAACTGACCGTCATTCAAACGATTATTCAGCGTTTCTACCATGGCCACGAAGCATTTGTAGGCGTCTTGATCGGGCAACTCCTTTACTTTGCTGTTAATTATCTTGTTCTTGACCTCAAACCCTTTTAAGACTTTTGAGGTTTGCTTACAAAGTTCTATCCTATGAGTGAGTATAACGACCTTTTTCTTTTTCTGCTGAATATAACGCCGAACGATTTCTGAAAATATCACTGTTTTCCCTCCACCCGTTGGAAGTTGGTACAACAGATTAAAATCCTCAGGGGCCTTTTCCATAACCTCAAATATGCGGTGAAGGTCTGCGATTTGGTAATCGTACAAACGCTTTTTAGATTCGCCTTTTTCTTGTTTAGACGCTTTTTTGGATTTGACCGTTTGGGTTTCGGGCATGTAAGAGATTAGCTTTGAAAAAATCCCCACAAAATTAACACATTATAGGGTTATCTGGCGGCATTGTTTAAAACAATTAACAAACGACGTTTTAAAATCGCAAATCAAAATATGAATGAAAAACAAAATGGAAATCCTTTAGTGCAATTTAATCGAAGATAATTACCCATTTAAAGTAAAATCTGAGCTATGAATCAAGACGTCCATCATTGTAGCTGCTTTATTGGTAGTCTCCTCCCACTCTTTTTCTGGAGTCGAATCCCTGGTGACTCCACCACCAACATAAATATGGGCCTCATTTTTTATAATCTGCATACAACGCAGATTGACGAACAAATCACTTTCCAGTCTAAAGCTCCCGTAGGCACTATTTTCCACATTACGCCTATTTGTATTGCGTGTTCTTCGGTTTTTGAAATTGAGTTCACCTAAAAAACCGGTGTAATACTGCCGATTGTAATTTTCATTTTCTAGGATGAATTGCTTTGCATCTAATTTTGGGAAACCACAGACCGCAGGGGTTGGATGTAA
>JBCCOJ010000321.1:0-3243 GCA_039025415.1 Bacteroidota bacterium
AGGGAACTTAATAAGCTCAGTGGACTTTATAAGATATATCTAAATGACCTCGATGAAATAGAGAAAATAATAGTAAAATCCACAACCGATAATCTAAAAGAAATTGAAAAAAATGAACCGTGGTATGCCGACTTCATTACCGATTTTGTCTGCCAAAACGAATGCATCAATTATTTAAGATTCAATGAAAATCACCGTGCAAGAATTGCATCTTTACGGTTTTTATATTACAACGGCTATGGCGGCATAGTAGATAGTTTTCAAGAGGACCTGAACGAGAGCAAACAGATTCTTCAAAATACGCAACTCAACTAAAATTCTATATGAGATCACTACTTTTTATTCTTACAACATTACTGTTACTCACACCTATTTTAAATGACGCGCAGTCAAAACTAAAAAAACGTAAGTAAAAGTAAAAAATGGAAGCGGCCGCCAAGGCCAACAAAAGCAAGGCTAAAAGCAGTGATAAGATTAAACCATACAACAAGGTAATTACCAAAGAGGCACAAACTGATGAAGGTCTATTTAGTGTCCATAAAGTAGGGGAGAAGTACTACTTTGAAATCCCCAATAACTATTTAGATAAAGACATGCTTCTGGTAAGCCGTATTGCAAAATTACCCTCAAATTTGGGCGGCGGTTACTACAATGCAGGTACCAAGACCAACACTAGGCTCATTAATTGGACGCGGTTTGATAAAAAAGTTCTTATAAAGGAACAAAGTTATAATGCCGTTGCCGATGAGGAATTACCCATTAGCATTTCTGTTGAAAGCAACAACTATGAACCAACGCTTTACGCTTTTGATATTGCTGCTTTCAACAAAGACTCATCTGCTGTTGTGATTGACGTTACCAAATTTTTTAAAAGTGATGTAAGGGCTATTAGCGGTTTATCCTCAAGACTTCGCAGATCCTACAAAGTCAAGAATCTCGATGCCTCCAGGAGTTTTATTAATACGATAAAGAGCTTTCCGCAGAATATTGAGGTTATTCAAGACATGACTTATAATGCAAGTGAACCGCCTTCTAATCGTTCAGCGGAAACCATAAGTTTACAAGTCAATCAGAGTATGGTTTTATTGCCTGAAGAACCCATGAAAAAGCGCTATTTTGATGAAAGGGTAGGCTGGTTCTCGTTTGGGCAGGTAGATTATGGAAGTGAAAAACTAAAAGCTGATGAGAAGGAATACATTCGCAGATGGCGATTAGAACCAAAAGACCCTGAAGCTTATGCTAGGGGCGAATTAGTAGAACCTATTAAGCAAATAGTTTACTATTTAGACCCGGCGACCCCTGAAAAACTTCGAAAATACATAAAGGAGGGGGTTGAATTATGGCAAAAACCTTTTGAGACCGCAGGATTTAAAAACGCCATTATTGCTAAATATCCACCAACTAAAGAAGAAGACCCAGACTTTAGCCCTGAGGATGTTAGATATTCTGTTATAAGATACGTTGCCAGTCAAACTAGAAACGCAACCGGGCCGAGCGTCTCAGACCCTCGAAGTGGGGAAATTATTGAAAGCGATATTATTTGGTATCACAACCACTTGCGTTCCTACCGAAATCGCTATTTGCTGGAAACAGGTGCGGCAAATCCCTCAGCTAGAACATTGGATACCCCCGATGAAGAAATCGGTGAAATGATGAAGATGGTCATTGCTCATGAAATCGGTCACGCTCTAGGGTTGCCACACAACATGAGCGCAAGTAAAGCCTACGGTGTAGAGAAATATCGCAATGCGGCCTTCACCCAAAAGTTTGGTATTGCCTCCACTATAATGGATTATGCGCGCTACAACTATATTGCCCAACCTGGGGATAAGGGTGTAAGATTTATTAGAATGATAGGTCCCTATGACCATTATGCCATTAATTGGGGCTATCGTGATATTCCCTCGGCTAAAACTCCAGAGGACGAAAAAGCAGTTTTGGATTCTTGGATTTTAGAAAAAGCAGATGACCCCATATATGCATTCGGGAAACAAAGTAGTCGGTTCGACCCAAGCTCGCAAACCGAGGATATTGGTAATGATGCCATTAAAGCTTCAAATTACGCGCTGAAAAATCTGAAATACGTCGCAAAAAACCTGCCGCAATGGACCAGTGACCAAACCAATAATTATAACGATTTGGAAGAACTGTACGGCGAACTGCAGACCTGTTATTACAGATACGTAAATCATGTTTTGAATTACGTGGGAGGTGTAAAGGAAAACCTGATAACCCCTACCCAAGAAGGTAGTTATTATGAACCCATTGCAAAAGTCAAACAACAGGAAAGCATGCAATGGCTTCATCAAAATGCCTTTGAGACCCCATCTTGGCTCATTGATAAATCCATTCTTCAAAATATAAATTATGCTGGTTATACCGAGAGCCTTAGACGATGGCAAGCACGATTTGTAAATAGCTTATTGAATTTTGAGCGAATTGGCAGATTGATTGACCACAACGCACTTGACCAAGAGAACTATTCGCCATTGAATATGTTTCAAGACCTGCGCAAAGGCATTTTTAGTGAGGTCAATGCAACAAAAAAGGTAGATGTTTACAGACGGAACTTGCAGAGGGCCTATGTTGAACGCATGATTTATCTCATGACCGAAGACCTAGACCGAAATCGTACCCGAAGCTATTATAATGTTAACCAAAGTGATATTAGAGCTCTGGTAAGAGGTGAGTTGAATGTACTGCAACGTCAGGTGAAGAATGCGGCTAACCGACAGGTAAATACTCTAACCAAATACCATTATAGGGATATTGATGAAAGAATTGATTTGATTTTGAATCCAAAATAAGCCTATGGCATTGTTTAACAAAAAACGAAAGTTGTCAATTTCAGGGAGACGTATATCACGCTATTTAACCTATGCAGTAGGAGAGATAATACTTGTTGTTATTGGTATTCTAATCGCGCTCTATCTCAATAATGAACGTCAAAAATACGTAGAATCCAAGGAGCTGGAATTAATATTGGACAAAGTGGTTTACGATATGGAAAAAGATTTAAAAAACGCTGACCTTATTATTGATACCACTAAAGCTAGCCGCGATTTAATCAGCAAAATATTATTTGAGGAAACCTTCAAAGACTCGTTAAGGGATTGTTTTGATTGTCGGTATCTAATCACCGAAACAATCCCCGTCAGTTTAAATAGAAGAGGTTATAATCTGCTATCAAACTACAATAAGGACATAAAAAAACAAAGTAAGAAGATTGATTCGGTCATGTCG
>JBCCOJ010000322.1:0-3230 GCA_039025415.1 Bacteroidota bacterium
ATTCCAAAAAGTATAGAAAATAGTATAGCGACATTATAGTAAGTTATAACAAAATACGTGTCGTGAATATTTATATCTAAAAATGCCTTTTTATCCCAAAACCCAATCAGTAAAATGATTGGAATGGATATAAAGAAGATAAAATGGGGCTTTTCGATTAGTTTTTTCATCGAATACTCATCTCGGTTTTCATTTGTGGAAATGTTAATTCCTATCCCTATCAACTTTACTCAATCAAATATATAAGCCTCATAATCCGCCCACCACTTTTCAATATTGACTGTCGGTTTTCTGCAAACGTATAGCGGAATTCCGTTTTCTTCGTCAATGGCATATTTATGGGTAATCATCTTTACCAACTCGACGTCTTCAAAAACCTGTTCTACGGATGGTTTTTCGTTACCAAGGCTAATCCAGACTTCGGCGTCCTTATTACCATAGCCCCAGAGCCAAAAACTGCCGTGTCTACTGATTGGGTTTGGTAGATTGTATTCCTTTCCTAAAATTTTGAGTGCCCCCGCTTCGCCATAATTCTCAGCCCACAAGACACAGTTCTCCCTTTCTTTTGGGCTTAAGGTTTGATAAACGCTATCTACTAATTTTACCTGTTCCTCCCACCCAAACATATCAGCGTAGTCGCTGGTGAGTTTAAAGCGGCCTTTATCCTCTTCAATGTCGTAAAACTCAACGTAGGTTTCAATCGGCATTATGGGTGTCAATTGCGGAATAAAATAAACCATGGGCAATAAAACCGATGCGCTGGTTAAATAAACAAGAATAGGCTTCTTTCTAAATAATTTCTCAATGAATACTGCCCCTGCCGAAAATACCACCGGATACAACGCAAACACGTAGTAAGTTTTTGCCTTTAAAAACCACATCGTCAAGAAAATGATTAGGGCAGCAATACCAATGCTTCTATAGGCTTTAAAATGCCAATTGAAAAGTAAGCCTAACAAACCACAAAGAAACATGATAAAAGGTGGGGTAATTTCCAATTGCTCCAATAGAAATGCCGCTATTCCTCTATCTCCAAGCTGGTTATCATTTAAGGCCTGTAGATGTCGAATAAGCGGAAAGTCATAATAGGCTTGCCATAGGATATTTGGGAGGAAAATGAGCAGTGCAATCAATCCTGATAGATACAGCCATTTGTTTTTAAAAAGATTCCCTTTTTGATAAAAGCAAAAACCAATAAAAAGGCCGAATGCCCATACCAACATCGTGTACTTATTCATTAAACCTAAGCCTAGGGTTATTCCCGTTAGGATAAGGAATTTTTTGTTTTGGGAGTTTATGAATTTGATAATGAAATAAAACCCAAATGTCCAAAACAGCTGGTCAAACGCCACTGGTTGAAAAAGGGTATGGTTTCGGTAAAAGGGAAGAAATGACAGCACACATACTCCTGCCAGAAATACGGCTTTGGACTTTCCACCGAGTTCTTTGGCCATTAAACAGCAAAGTATAAGAATCGCTACACCGGCAAGGGTTGGAAAAAGCCTGACCCCCAATAGGGAATAATCAAAAAGCCAATAAGACAGTTTACCAATCACAGCAATTAAAGGCGGAAACTCCATAAATCCCCAATCTAAATGCTCACTTACCGATAAGTGCAACAGTTCATCACGATGAAAGCCATAGTTTCTATTCCCAAACCACTGGATGGTGAATTTGATGATGGATAGGGTTAGGATTATTGGTAGGTGTTTTTTCATTATGTAATGGTCCGCGAATAACATTCCGCTGTTACCATAAATTTAGCAAAAAGGCTTGAAATCCCGATTTGGAATTCAGCCCTAATGAGCTAAACACCATGTTAGCCACTTGTTTTTTTAAATTCATCATAAACTTTGAAAAATTCATCCACCGCTTTTAGTTCATTATTTCCACATTCTTTCAAAATTATATTTTTCCACCCAGCTGTAGATTCCGTCCAACCATAATAATCGGCAGTCCAATCGTGCATACCCTCAAATACATTTTCTTCTTTTATACCATAAGCGTCGAAAACGTAATAAATTCCCTCAAAAAAACCTTTTAAAGTCGATAACTTTTTCTCTCCTATATACATAGCAGTGCGAGTTCGAAAGTGGTCTGATTCTAATAATAATTTCAATTTAGGTATTTCGTATTCCATATTAGGGTAAATTTATTCAACTTGTGGCTAGCGGTCGTGGCTACGAGTAGTGCTGGTGCAAACACGCACTTTCCTTTAGGTTAAGTACAGACCAAAGACATTCTTCTCTGGGATTTTATCTTATTATTTTAAAAAGCCAAAACAAGATTTTGGCAGTCGTTGGAAGTAAGCGATTTATTTTGGGTTATTTAATTAATTTTGAATTACTTATACCCTTCATTAAAGATAGTCGTTTCAGTATCCTTTACTATTCAATTCCTCGAATAATTCATCTTTGGTTAAATTCAGTTCCATACACTTTATCAAAGCTACTCGTGTCAGAGTATACATTTCATCTACAAGATTTTCAATACTTTCTTTTGTTTCTATTGTTTGACCGTGTACTAATTTACTTCTTATTCCGTAAAGCTTTTTTATACGCCTGTAATTTTCTTGAAAAGATTCTTTATCGTTTGAAATTAATACCGCAAGATGCCTTGACAGTATTTGCGATATTTGATTATTACTTCTGTTGAACAATGATTCAAGTGCTGTTATAAGATTAATAAATTTGATTTTAAAATCATTGACTTCATAAGAATTAGCAAAATAAGTTTCCGCAATCTTTGTCAAATCATTAGAAACTAAATCCTTTTTCAAATGTATCTCCAAATTCTCTAATTCTGAATCTTCGATTTCATATTGTCTCCAGTTAGTAACTCTTTGGAATGATGAATAACTAAAATGAAATAATTCGCGTTCATTGTCAGTAATTGTAAATTGTGCTGGACTGTAAATATCTCCTTCTTTAAAAAGTCGTAGTTTGCGAATTAGTTCCTCTTTAAATCTTTGTGTAGCGCCTGCCAATTGCCAAGAATCGTCTCCTAGATAGTGATTGTCAATATATTCAAACTTGATTGGTTTGTTATTAACCAACATATAAATTACTCTTTTTGAAAATGGAAAATCACGACCAAAAAGATGGTTTTCATAGACTTCAGTAAAAACTGAGTCTTCGACAGGGATTTTTGTTTTAGGTAAAAAAAGTTCGTAATAATGAGATTTAAGTTCAGAAAGTTTTATCTCTATAAATTTATAGTCAAACGGTTTC
>JBCCOJ010000323.1:0-3203 GCA_039025415.1 Bacteroidota bacterium
AATCTCATGAAAAATTCAGAAAAAATAGTGCTATTATTCGTTGCAATTTTTATTTGCCAATTCGCAATAGCTCAGAGTGAAAATGCAATACCGGAAAGCGATTTGCCTTATTACGAAATCCCGGAATATTCAAAGGAATATACTGCTGGTAGTGTGGCCGCAAGAATGGTAGATGCTCTTGGTTTTAGATTTTACTGGTCTAGTGAGGGGTTAAGGCAAGTTGATTTAGATTATAAACCTAATCCTGAAGCACGGTCAACCAAAGAAACCATTGACCATATTTTAGATTTATCCTATATAATCGTTAATTCTACTTTGAAATTGGCAAATGGTAAAAACGAATCAAAGGGAATGGATTTTAATAAAAAACGTGCTCAAGTTTTGATTAACTTGAAAACCGCTGCCGATTTATTGCGTGGGTCTAATGATATTTCAGAGTTCGAAATCATTTTTGGGAATAACAGGATTCCGTTTTGGAATCAGGTTAACGGCCCCATTGCCGATGCTATTTGGCATACCGGGCAATTAGCATCCTTTAGAAGAACATCTGGTAATCCCATAAATCCAAACATCAATCACTTTAGAGGCACTGTCAATAAAAAATCGGATTGATAGTTGCGTTTTTACTCTTTCTCGTCCTTCAATTTTTGATTTGACCTTTCCTTTTTCTGTTTTTCCTTAAGTTTTCTTTCGGCTTCCTTTCAAGCTAATACCTTTTCATCAAAATGAACCCCATCACCGTGCATATCAGCTGGTGTTCTTCTAGTCCAAAATTTTCCTGATTCCATAATTTTCTTTTTAATTTAACTTTTTCAACTTTTCTTAGAGCGTTTCAATCCCCTTAGCGTCTAATTTTTTTCCAAATTCAGATTTGTAGATTCTGGCAAGTGCCATAAAAATACTTACCAGCAAAGGACCGAAGATCAGCCCTATAAAACCAAATAAGGGAACGCCTACCACCACCCCAATAAGGGTAATAAGCGGGTGGACATCATCTAATTTTTTCAGTATATAAAGCCTGATTATATTATCAGTAGCACTAACCACAGTAGCGCCATAAATCAAAATTCCCCAGGCTTGAAAGCTATCCCCATTTGATAGCGCAAGTAAAAATACAGGTACAATACCCAGTGCTGTGCCAACAAACGGAATCATTGAACCAATCGAAACAATAACAAACCAAAAGAGTGGGTCTTTTACACCAAAAATCAGAAACCCGATTAGCGCAATGATTCCCTGTGCTAAGGCTACCATCGGGATTCCGATGGCATTGGCTCGCACCATGGCCTGGATTTCCTTACCAATCTGGTCGATATTGGTATCGTTCATTGGGATATACTCATGTAATGATTTACGTAGCTCTTTTCTGTTCGTAAGCATAAAATACAGCATGAAATACATAATGCCAATGCCAATAATAATATTGAAAGTACTGCCAGCCGTATCCTGCAATCGGTCAGAAACCCATTGGGTAATAGATTGCGTATCAATTGATGAATTTAAATCGAAACCCGTTAATTCCTCAATTTCGGTGATTTGCTCCTTTAGGGCCTCTATGACCTTTCCACTATTTCTTACCGCCTCAGAAATTTTATTCCCAATCATAAATGCAAATCCCGTTACTGGTATGAGAACCACGAAAAAAGATAGCAGCATAAGTAAAACAGCCGCTATCCAAGATTTGCATTTATAGGTATTGACCAATCTTGCCATTGGTCTTCTGAGTAATATATAGAAGGTTATGGCTCCAAGAACACCGCTGAGGTATGGCAACATTTCCCGAAATATCAAACTTCCCAACAGTATAATGAGCAGTAGTATAAATATTTGACGGATAATCTTGGGCGCAATCTGCGACATATACATTTAATAATTTACCATTGGTAATTTAAACTGAATTACCAATGGTATGTAATGCTGATAAAATAAATATTAACTGCTATGCACTAAATGTGTTGCAGTCTCATCAATATTTACCTCAATTTGATTACGAGTGATATCATCAAATGTCTCGCGCTGTCTAATCAACTTTGCTTCACCATTTAAATAGAGCACCTCTGCCGGTCTATATCGTGAATTATAGTTACTAGCCATTGTAAAACAGTAGGCGCCCGCATTTTTAAAAGCCAGAATATCATCTTCCTTGATTTCTGAAATACGTCTATTATTCGCAAACGTATCAGTTTCGCAAATATATCCTACAACCGAATAAAATCGCTCCCGACCTTCCGGATTTGATATGTTTATAATTTCGTGTTGAGAACCATACAACATTGGCCTTATTAGATGATTAAAACCAGAATCTACTTGGGCAAAAACCGTTGAGGTCGTCTGCTTTACGGCATTTACCTTGGTTAAAAAGTATCCTGCTTCACTTACCAAAAACTTACCGGGTTCAAAGGCTAAAATGAGTTCTTTTCCATAGTCTTGGCAAAACTCATTAAATCTATGGGAAAGTTTTTCGCCAAGTTCTTCAATATTGGTTTCGATGTCACCTTCTTTGTAAGGCACCTTAAAACCAGAGCCGAAATCAATAAAGTCAAGATTATCGAAGTTTTTTGCCGTTTCAAATAGAATTTCACTAGCGTAGAGAAAAACATCAATATCTAAGATGTCGCTACCAGTATGCATATGGATACCGTTGATGTTCATCTTGGTATTCTCGACTATTCTTAATAAGTGAGGTATTTGATGTATTGAAATACCGAATTTACTATCGATGTGCCCCACCGAGATGTTGGTATTGCCACCAGCCATAACGTGCGGATTTATCCTTATGCAGACGGGTGTTTCTGGATGAAGCGTGCCAAACTGTTCCAATATGGATAGGTTATCTATGTTTATTTGCACGCCCAACTGAGCGGCCAATTCAATTTCAGATAAAGAAACACCGTTTGGCGTGAATATAATTTGTTCAGGATTAAAACCGGCCTTTATACCTAATTGAACTTCCTGAATTGAAACGGTATCCAAACCAGAGCCCAAATGATTAAATAGCTTTAGAACAGATAAATTGGAAAGTGCTTTAACCGCATAATTCAATTTTAACTGTTTCACCTTATCGAATGCAGAGGTTAAGCGTTTATACTGAGATTTGATTTTTTCAGCATCATAAACATAAACAGGACTTCCAAAGTCCCTCGCAATCTGTAATAAGGTGTTTTGTTCCATTTTTTTAGAATTAAAATAAGAGGTAAAATTAC
>JBCCOJ010000324.1:0-3184 GCA_039025415.1 Bacteroidota bacterium
AAAATAATTTGGAAAATCAAGAAAAGAAAAGAAGGCGAGAAGTGAACAAAGTGCAAAATGTCCATCCGCCCTATGCGGGCGCACGGCATTTGCACAGACCGTTGGCAGCAAGCAAAAAAAATGAACAAATTAAATCAACACATAAAAAATTTAGTTTCCATTTCAGACAGCTACTTATCCCTCATATTGGATAAAGTGGTTGAGAAGCAGTTTTCTAAAAAAGAGCATTTGCTTTATTCCGATGATTATGCTAAAGAGGTGTACTTCATTTCATCAGGATGTGTAAGAACATACATTTTAGACTATAATGGCATAGAACACAACATCTCTTTTGCAATAGAAAACTGGTGGTTGGGAGATTTACAAAGTTTTATCAATCATACACCTGCCAATCAAAATATTCAAGCACTTGAAGACACGGTTACTTTCTCAATCAACCAAGAAGATTGGAATTTACTTATCAAGGAAATTCCTGAATTTGTTTATTACACGAGACTTCTTTTTCGAAATACCATGTTTACACATGAAAATAGAATTTTACAAAACCTCTCCTTTACAGCGGAAGAACGCTATTTATATTTTTTAAACAACTATCCTGATTTATCCCAACGTATTTCACAGAAACACATTGCGAGTTATATTGGCATCACTCCTGAATTCCTGAGTATGTTGCGTGCTAAGAGGAAGCATTAGAAATAAGAAATTGAAGGAATCACTCATTCTTTAGTTTCTTAAACTACTTTATTTTTTTTGAATGATTATCGCTTGAACTTTGCATCATCGAACAATAGCAAAGGATTTTGCTGTAATTTTTAATTCAAAATTAATATCGAACATGAAAGTTTTTCGAATTTCAACTTTACTAATACTCATAGCATTAGTATTCACTTCTGAGCTGTTTTCTCAAAAGATAACCAGTCAAATAGAAACCAAATCTTTAGATGAACTGTATGAAGAAGCCATAAAAGAAGGGGGAGAATTTATCTTGCGGGCTGGCGGTGATAAGCCAGACCAAATAGATTATTACTTGGATATGTTCAAGAAACGCTTCCCAAAAATCAATGTCACCCATACTGTTGATGTTAGCATTAACCACGCACCACGTTATGATAATGCAAGAGCAGCAGGTGGAGAAGCTAATATCCCAGATGTTATTCAATTTCAAACACTTCATCGTTTCACCTATTACACCGAACAAGGGTATCTGGATTCTTATAAGCCCAAAAACTGGGATAAAGTTTTTCCAGACTATAAAGACCCGCACGGTCATTGGACTGGACTTTACGGTGTAACATTTACAAACTATGTAAATACAGATATAATTCCAGAAGATGAAGCACCACGAGATGCTTTGGATTATTTAAACCCAAATTTAAAAGGAAAAGTTATTCTGACTTATCCTCACGATGATGACGCTGTATTATATCAATTTTGGAATCTAAAAGAGATGTATGGTTGGAAATATTTAAAAAAATTAGTGGAAACCGACCCTGTTTGGGTGCGTGGTACAGCTTGGCCCTACGAAGCTATTAATAAAGGTTGGTATGGTGCGAGTTTCACTACTTTTTGGGCATTCGAACCAATTCCAGGTTTAAATACGAAGTTTCAATTCCCCAAAAATGACTATTTCCTAACGTGGTTTCAAGCAGCAGGTATCCCTACACAAGCAAAAAACAAGGCAGCAGCCAAACTCTATTTAAATTGGATGCTTTCTGAAGAATTTCAAGGAAAATGGTTGCAGTTTCCTGTACGAAGAGATGTTGAGGCACCAGCAGGCTACAAATCTGTTCATCATCACAATACGTCGCCAGCGGATTTTCATCGATGGTTGCTAAAACGTGATATTGTAGAGCGATTTCGTATGCAAATGCTTCACTTAATCGGACCAGTAAAAGGACCGACACCTATTGATATAGATTATTCGGTGAAGCCTAAATAGATTGTCATTCAAGATGAATTTAAAAATATTAATAACTGTTCTTTTTGCTATCAATGTTATAGCGATTATTTCATGTTTATCAAATAATAAAATAGATATGCAAGTAACACTTCAAAATATGCCGGTCAGAAATGGAGAACGACCAGCAACTACGAATACTAATCCTCATACGCAATTGAATCAACAGCCCGACAACCTTACTTATATCAATAATTTGCAATCTTGGGCTTTTGAGCTAACGGATATTCATAAAAAATCAAGTTTAGTTTCAGTGCCAGGAGCGATTGCCATGTTTATGGATAGGGAACATTCTTGTAAATCCTGTAATGCCTTTATGGCGGATACAGAATTTGCACATTTTCATCCTCACCCAGACTATAGTATGCATCTTGGATTACCAAAGAAAGATGCTGAAATCATAATAGAAAAGGGGTGGGGAGAATGGCATCCACTTATCAAAAGAGGATTTCTTCCACCGAATATTATCATGATGTATGCACCAAGAAATCAAGAAGAACTGGATGTAGCAAGATTTATTTTGGGTCATTCTTACAATTATGCGAAGGGAAAAGTAAAATAGTATTGGGAAATTCTTAATTTGATGTGAATTGGAAAGGGCTCAGAAGATGAAAAAGCCAGCTGCCAACAATGCATAAAATGTCAATAGCCCCTAAACGGGGCTACTGCATTTATGCGGACCGTTTTAGGTGGAAAATGGAAATCAATCTTAATTAATGCCATCTATCATACTTCTCCTGCAAGGTTTGGGGAATTGAAGCGAAGTGTAAAGGGAATCACTCAATCAATGCTTACTAAGCAGTTGAGAGAATTAGAAGCTGATGGGATCATAAGCAGAAAAATTTATGCCGAAATTCCACCAAGGGTCGAATACACTTTAACTGAGTTTGGACTTACGTTGTCACCAATAATGCTATCGATGGCAGAATGGGGAAAACAATACAGACTTAACAATGAAAAAATAAAGGCGAACCGCTAACAATGTTCATACGATAAGCCACCCTAAACGGGCGGCCTGCGCATGCACGGAACGTTGTCAGTAATAAAAAAAAAGAAAAATGACCGAAGAACTCAAAAGATATGAAAGCACAATAAATAAGAAACATAGTTTCGGTTGGAATCCTAATTACGAAGAGGAATTCAAAACAGACTTGAATAAAACTCTATTCTTCCCAATCACAAAAGAGGTAATAGAAAAATTAGGTTGGGAATTGGTTTACGAAGATG
>JBCCOJ010000325.1:0-3183 GCA_039025415.1 Bacteroidota bacterium
GGCAGGTATTATTGGTGTTATCTTAGTTATATTATTCAAGACTTAATAAGAATTGTAAAAATAGTCATACCGAACTTCATTCTAATAGCGACTTCTGCCACGTTTGCGGTGCAAAAGTGATTAGAAATAGATTGACCTTCAAAAATCTATTTGAGCATATCAGTGAGACCTTTTTTAATTATGACAATAAGCTGTTAAGAACAATTATAGATCTATTTAAGAAACCAGAAGCGGTAATTGAGTCTTATATCAACGGTGTTAGAAAACGGTATGTCAATCCTATCAGCTATTTTGGTTTGGCTCTTACAATAACTGGTTTACAAATGATTGTAATAAATAAGTTTTTTCCTGAAACTTTCGATTTTTCAATTTTGACCATGCCAGGTCAGGAAGAATTCCAAAGAAGAAACATGAGCTTTGTTCAAGAATACCAATCCTTGGTCATGATGTTCTATATCCCAATATATGCCATCATGGCTCGAATTAGTTTTGTTGGCCTTAAAAAATTTAACTATACTGAATTACTAATCGTCTTTATGTTCACACAGGCGCAAATTTCGATTACCAGTGCAGTAGTCACTATTGTTACATCCATTTTTGGTATCTCAATGGGAGTTTTAAGTTTAATTACCATTCCGTTGATGATAATTTATAATGCCTTTTGCCTTAAGAGATTATATAATCTCAGTTTTGGAATGATTGTTTTAAGGACGTTTATTTTTTTAATTGTTTTAGGGTTTTTATTTGTAATCCTTACCATAATATTAATGGTAATAATGTACTTGAATGGTGATTTAGAGCAAATGATTGAAGCGCAAAGAGCCGCTCGAGAAACCGCTAATATTTTCAACCTATACCGCCTCGGCCCTCAAAAACTGAACCTCATATAAGTTACGATAATAACCGTTCTCGATTCGTAAAAGTTCTTCGTGGGTGCCTTTTTCCACAATTTTGCCAGCATCCATAACGATGATTTGGTCGGCTTGCTGGACAGTGGCTAAACGGTGCGCAATAACAATTGATGTTCTGCCTTCGGTGATTTTGTCGGTGGCATTTTGAATTAATTCCTCCGTATGGGAGTCAACCGAAGAAGTAGCTTCATCCAATACTAATATACTTGGATTGGTTACGTAAGCCCTTAAAAATGAAATTAATTGACGTTGTCCCGATGATAACATTACCCCGCGTTCCTTCACGTTGTATTGGTAGCCATTTGGAAGGCTAATAATAAAATCATGGATGCCGATATCTTTCGCAGCTTGCATCACATCTTCTTCGGAAATATCCGGATTTTTTAAGGTAATATTATTCAATATGGTGTCTGCAAATAAAAACACGTCCTGTAGCACAACAGCAATCTGGGCACGGAGTGACTCCAAAGTCATTTGCTTGATATTATTACCGTCAATAAGGATTTTTCCGTTTTGGATATCGTAGAAGCGATTTAATAGATTGATAATGGTACTTTTTCCAGCGCCAGTCGCTCCTACAATCGCAATCGTTTGTCCCGCTTCAACTTTTAAGGAAATTCCCTTTAGTACTTCTTCCTCTTCAATGTAAGAAAAATGAACATCTTGAAATTCAATGTGACCTTTAAATTCCGAAGCCTTTAAATTACCTGAATCATCAATTTGCGAGGTTGTATCTAAAACCTTGAACACCCTGTCAGCTGCGACCATTCCCATTTGAAGAGTATTGAATTTATTTGCAATTTGATTCAATGGTCTAAACAACATTGGGACAAACATGATAAAGGCGAAAAGGTCACCTTCTGTGGCCATGCTTCCAGCAAAAGCCATCAAACCACCAACCCAAATAATGGTGCCTAATGTTACTGAAGATAATAAATCGGCGATAGGGAAAAAGACCGAATTATACCATACCGTTTTCAACCATCCTTTTTTATGACGTTCATTGATTGCCCTAAATTTATTGAACTCGGTATGTTCGCGGGTAAATAGCTGCAGTATTTTCATTCCCGTAATACGCTCTTGCACAAAAGAATTTAGATTTGAGACTTCATTTCTAACTTCCTCAAAGGCCTTTTTCATGTATTTCTGGAATATTTTGGTAGCGAATAATACTATGGGCATAGTTACAAACGCAATCAAACTCAATTTCCAATTTATATAGAGCATAACACTGGCCACAACCAACATCTTTAGAATATCGCTAAATATCATAAACAAACCCTGACCAAAGATATCGGCAATCCGCTCCATATCGGTCACAGTTCTGGTAATCAAAACGCCAACAGAGGAATTATCGTAATATTTCATTCTAAATCGGAGCACATGATTGTATAATTTCACTCTAATGTCCTTTACCACAGATTGACCTAAAAGACTGGCAAAATAGATGAAGAGCAATTGACTAATCACTTCAAGTACCAATAAAACCAACATTGCGATTACCAAAAAAAGAAAACCGTCGTAGACTTTTAAGGTAATATGTTCATCAATGGCCTTTTGAAGTACCCAAGGCCTTAAAGCGCCAAATGCAGCAAGACCTATTACACAAACCAAAGACCCATAAAATATACTTTTGTAGGGCTTTATATAATGCAATAGTCTTTTAAACAGACCTACATCAAAAACTTTTTTCTTCTCGTTTTCCATATACTTATTGGCTTCCGGCTTTCAGCGCCTAGCCCTTGGTAGTAACCAGATTTAAATGGTTCAATTTTTGACTTTTTTGTCGTTTTCTTTTACTCCTGAGTTGATATATGTTGATTTAAAAATTGATTCAGGATACTCTATTTTTGTCAAGTACAAGCCTTGCGCCGGTACCGAAACACCTGCCATCCTCCTATCCTTACTTTCTATGATGGTGTGAAACTCATCTTCGGGAATTTTTGATAATCCAATTTCAATCATCGTTCCCACAATTGCCCTTACCATATTTCTTAAAAAGCGGTCTGACTTAATTTCAAAAATAAGCTCATTTTCATTATAAACCCATCTAGCTTTGGTTATTTTACAGTTGTAAGTTTTAACATCTGTATTTGATTTTGAAAAACACTGGAAATCTGAATACCGAAATAAAATTTCACAAGCCTTATTCATTTTCTTAAGGTCTAATGGTTTTAATAACGAATACGCGCTGTCAATGCTAAACACATTTTTTTTTATAGAAATTCGGTATTTATAATTGCGGCTTAGAGCGTCGAATCTAGCATGTGCA
>JBCCOJ010000326.1:0-3127 GCA_039025415.1 Bacteroidota bacterium
GAGAACGTACCGAACAAACTCCCGGTGTTGAGCAAACCGATAATTAATAGTTTTTTTATCAGTTAGAACATGACAAGAGATAGAAAACATTGGTTGCTATTTGGGGGTTTTGGCGCATTTTTCTTTGGTATGGGAATATGTATCGCTATAGAATCAGGGTTCTGGAAACACGATGGCAGCCACTGGGCCTGGTGGGTGTTCGGTGGTGTTTTTGGTTTATCGAGTGCAGTCATCGGTGCCTTTTGTATGATTAGAGCCGGTGGGCTTTACGAAAGAATGAGATTAAATAATTGATAAACAAATACTTGTGTTTTTTGGCACAGCTTTTGAAATCTTCATAACGTAACCTTAAAACTTACGATTATGAGGAGATTTAAACTACTATTTGGATTTTTGCTTACAGCTACCTTGTTGACATCTTGTTATACCGAAGAGGTATTTATTACAGATGTGAATAACACTAATGGTGTTTCCCTTAATCAATTGTTGAGCAGCTATGAACTTTGGTATGTTGATTTAAATCAAACCCTGGGTTACGGTCAAACACCATTCATGGAGATTGCATTTACGCTGTCTTTTAGAAATGGCATCTTATATGCAAATAATAATTTAGTTGGATTTGGAAATCAAGGTAACGGCCTCGGCATTGATGTTGGAGTTTACGATGCCTACGATATGATTTTGGACATTAATCACGATATCGACGGTTTTCAAACGTTTGATGTTTTTCAAATAGATAACAATACCATTGAACTTTACAATCCATTCAACGAAACCTCCTATTTCCTGAATGGTTACCAGAGAAGTAACTTTGATTACGATTTTGTTTTTTACGATAATATTCATTATTTCCTTCAAGAATATGAAGCTTGGGAAAAAGTCTACACCAGTAACTTTGGCGTTTTGAATGAGTTTGATAATGAAAACTATCTGCAATTTTTAGCTGGCGGAAATGATAGTACGTTTAGGAGTTCGCAAGATGCTAATGTTTTTAATCCAAATACTATATTTTGGGATTACACTGGTGTCTATGGCGTGGGTCATTTCAGCAATGATTTGTATTTGAAAACATTAACATTAGATTATGACTACTTTGACAATGAATTTTTCGAATTGACCGTTATCAATGATCAAAGAATACAATTGTTTCACACAAACTCGGGTACAGTTTACGAATTTGTAGGTCGTGGATATATACAGTTTTTGAGAAATAGTGACAGTGCTACTATCAAGAAGACCGATGGAACAAACAATAGTCAACAGCTAAAAATGCGTAAGCGAAAATTGGAATTAAAGGATAATCCAAGAACAAATACTAGGAGCTAAATTTTGGTTGGTTATTTAGTTTCCAGAAGCGTCCAATCCATTTTAATGGGTTGGGCGTTTTGTTTCTTCGGAAATTTTAAGGATACAATCTTTGCTCTAAAGATTTTTTAACGCCAATCCATTCTGGGTTTGTAATTGAAAAAACCACGGTATCCCTAAAACTTCCGTCATTATTTATGCGATGCTGCCTTAGAATACCGTCCTGCTTTGCTCCTAATCTGGATATTGCTTTTCGTGACGGAAGGTTAAACCAATCGGTCATAAATTGAACAGCAATACAGTTTAATTCTTCAAATGCATATTGAAGCAAAAGCAACTTACATTCTGAGTTTATGGCCGTTTTTTGAAAGCTTTGAGCATACCACGTATAGCCAATTTCCACGCGTCGATTTTGCTTATATATATTATAAAAACGAGTACAGCCAATAATTTTTCCAGAGGATTTGTCAACCACCGAAAACGGAATTTGTTTACCCTTATCTCGATTTGAAATCGCAGTTTCTATATAGTCTTTTATTGTTTTGGTTGAAGGAACCGAAGTAAACCAAAGTTCCCAAAGTTTACCATCTGATGCGGCTATAAGTAATTCACTTTCATGTTTAGCCTCAAGCGGTATTAGCTTTACAAATTGTCCGTCGAGTTCAAGTGTGGGTTCTATCCAATTTTGCATCTTATTTCAAGATGTTTACTAGAGCGTCAAAATCTTCAGGCTTGGCTTTGATCGTTTTATCTTTATCCAATAAAAAATAAGTTGGGGTTGCCTCTATACCGTATGCTTTTGAAACCGGGTTATCCCATTTTCCCGTTCCCAAAACATGAATAAAATCTGGGAACTGGGTTATTTTCTCTTTCCAAAACGTAGCATCTCCGTCTTCCATGCCAAAGGCAATAACCTTAAAGTCCTCATTGCTTTTCAAAAGGTTTCTTACTTTGGGCAATTCTTCCAAACAATGGCTGCATGTACTGCTCCAAAATACGAGTAGATAATTCTCGGCAACATCTAAGTCGTGTAAAGAGTTAGCTAATTTTTTATCAGATTGGGAAATCTCAAAGTCTATTGCTTTTTGGCCTATAGACGTATTTTTATACGCCATTAATTTATTTGTGAGATCCTCATATTTAAATTGCTTTGATAATTCCATTAAATAATTATCGCTTACATAGTTTGCCAATTCTGTATTTTCCATGTTCTTGAAATTTCTCCAGACCATTTCCAATAAAATAAGCTCAATAACTTTTTCACCTGGTCCAATTTCATTGACGAGAATATCTACCTGTTCCTTGTATTCTGAATTTTTATCCACCATGCCAAAGACAAAACCCATCACCCGATCAATTACAAAATCTGAACTCTGAACCAATGGGTTCCCAAAATCGACCGGTTGAAGATAATGGTGCTTTAAATTATTTTTATAGGTAGATAAATCCTCGTATACAACTGGTATATATGGTGTATTTGATTTTATGAATGCCGAGACCATTAAGTTTTCTGAGGCTTCTTCAAATGCAGACTGCGTATCTTTTAGAGTTTTGAAAATGGAATGAAATGCTTCTTGATCTTCGCTTTTTTGAGTGTAATAATTACTAATGGTTTGGTTTACCATTTCCATGCTATGCTGATAAGAAATCCACATTTTATTTTCTTTGCTTTCTTCAAATTCAAGCCCCTTTTCCTCACTAAATCTAAAAACGATAGATTCCCCGCCGTTATAGATGAAATCAAAATTATTCGTCTCAGGAGGAGAGGCATATACGATTTTATAAAGTCCCTTTGCTGTTGAACTGTCCAATTCTATGCTGA
>JBCCOJ010000327.1:0-3116 GCA_039025415.1 Bacteroidota bacterium
AATTAAGCTCTCGTACTTGACGACTAATGATTTGTAACCATACGGTTCTAACACCTCTAATGGAATCACATTTTCAATACACCATCGTAATGCAAAAATTTCATAAGTGGATAAACTTTTATAATTTGTAATATCAAAGCCAAATTCATTTTGTATTAACGAAACAAGATCTGCTTGAGCCACAAAGGAATCTAAATTTTTCAACCAAGGGAAGTTGACTTTTAACTGGGATTGTATAACGTTGAATGGATTACGAATTAAATGAATCACTGGAATTTTAAATTCCTCATTTATATATTTTGCAGATAAGTTGGCACGAATAAACTTTATTATATACTTTTTGGGCAGTATAGGCCATAAGTGCATCTTCCATTTCCTATTGCTGTTTTGCGCTATCCAATCACAATCTACTTGATTGCTGAAAATCTGTTTTAAATAGTCGTTTGCCTCGATGTGTGAATCCGGTTTTTTTATCCATTGATCACACAATAAATGGCCTTTCTCTGTTCGTGTTTCCTGCTCCGGCTCAAACAACATACGATATCGCTTTTGCTGCGCGATTGTTTCTGATAGCCAGCTTGTACCACTTCTTGCTGATCCTATTATAATTATATGTTTTTTATATTTTGACAGACTATATTTTTTTTTTTGCTAATTCTTCATACAAATTTTCGTGATTTTCTATAAAGGACTTTAATGAAAAATGATTTATACAATATGTCCTTAATAGTTTCCCCAAATCATCACGCTCTTTAACGGACAATCCCTTGATATACATGAGCTTGCTTGACAAAGCTTCTTCATCCCCAGCTTTAAAAAGAAGCTGCTTAAAATCACGAAGTACAAAGTTAATTCCCGAAATATCAGAACCCAAAACCGGCATTCCCATGCTCATGGCCTCAACCAAAGCCATAGGCATACCTTCCTTTCGCCCCTCGTCTAAGGTGGGAATTACATAAACATCTGAGTTTGCAAGATATGGACGTATGTCGGATTTTTTCCCTATAAAGGTAATACAATGGGTTAGATTCAAGTTTTGAACTAATTCTTTCAGAAAAATCCCGTATTCCAAAGAAGCATCTCCAACAACGGTTAAAGCTACGGCAGAATCTGGGATAATTTTTATAGCTTTTATCAAGATTTCTATTCCTTTAACAGGCACTAAGTTGGCAATTGTTATAATTTTAAATGTTTGTGTTCTTTGTTTTTTGTCGAAATTATATGGGTTGTAATGAGTAATATCAATACCTAGTGGAATAAGTCGTTGCGCTTTCTTTCTTGGGAAATAAAACTTCATCTCGTCATTTATGGTGATTATGAAATCAGCTAACCAGCTTTTGATGGCCCAATGGCGGCTTTTGAAACCCATTGCTTTTTTAGTATAAATCCATTTAGCACCTGCCAGTTTAGATGCCACACTTTCAGACCAGTCACTACTCCACTGCCAAGAATGTACAATGTCGTATTGATGTTGTTTTAGAAATTTTGAAATTCTTAAGATTCTAAATATCAAGGTTAAATGCGGTCGATAAGAAGTTTTAGTATCTAATATATGAATGGGTAACCCCAGAGCTTCAACGGTTTTGAAAAAATTGCCCTTATCATTCCCAGAGGCAATTTCTACTTCAAACTTTGACTTATCCAAACCATTTATTAAGTCAAATATAACTTTTCCGCTTCCCGCGGTGTGAAAATTGGAGGTTGTAATTAAAATTTTAATACGATTCAAAATCTCAGATCGTACGAATAATTTTAGCGGGATTTCCAGCAACAATAACGTTTGAAGGCACGTCCTTCACGACAACCGAACCAGCCCCAATGATAACATTGCTACCAATCACAATATCTCCAATAATAACAGCTTGTGCCCCTACAGTAACGTTATCACCAATAGTAGGTAATCTGGAATTATCATTGTCTTTGTTTCCTACGGTCAAACCATTTCTAAATTGAAAATTTTTACCAATGGTTTTAGCATTGATCACTGATGAAAATGGATGATAGCACATTAAACCACCGTCAATTAAGGTACTCCCAAAAATTTTGAATTGAAAATTCTGTGTAAATAGCCGTCTCCATGTATGTTTTGATTTTTTTATCCTCCAGAAAAAAATCACGGCAAACTCTGGATAGTAAATCATTAAGTGCTCAAATCGTTTTCTTTCATTTCTTTTTAAAGCTTTACTGCCTCTTACTTTAAGCGTATAATTTATATCCTCCTTAATAATTGAATTATCCTTAACGTAATTATTAAACAATGAAATTAAAATTAATTTCTTAAGAAGGTGCTTTGGTTTGAATTTGTTCAAAAGGTTAAGCATCTAATTTTGCTATAAGTTTAGGCACGACGTAATATCGATAAATTTTACCTAAAGACTCAAAAGGAAAAAAAACTAAGATTATAGTAGAAAACTTTAACAGTAAAGGAATCTTTATCATTTCAATATCTGAAACCAATTGCGCTCTTAACCGAATTCGTTTCTTAATACTATATGTAAATAAAATCTGACGTCCTAAGGACTGATATAGTTGCGCAAAGAGCAACTGTTTAAAACGTAGTGGAACCTTATGGGTCAAATAAAATGGAAGATGTTCTTTTACCAACCTAGGCCATACCATAAATGCACGCTGTCTGTCTTTTTTTACTTTTTGAGTTGTAGAATTTTCGTGTTTAAGATATAGATAGATATGTTTATCTAAAAATGCTACCTTACAAAGCATCCCCAGTTTTATATCAAAAGCTGTATCTTGTCCTAACATCAAATCCTCATTATATACTCCAATTTTTCTGAAAACTGATGAGCGGTAAAGAAAAGCAGGGGGTCCAACAACATATTTTAAGTTTGAAAACCATTTTAGACCCCAATACGGTTTTTCCATGAGAACGACTTTGCCCGTATCTGATTCTTGCAATGACAACGCGGATATTTGTCGGTGGTCTTTTTTCATCCTGCCAAAAACGGCATCTATATTTGGATTATCTGTCAATACTTTTATGAGAGAATTGACCGCATTGGGATAAATCTGGTCATCAACATCCAAAAGATATATATAATCACCCTTGGCCTTTTCAATCCCCAGATTTCTGGTCGCCCCTGCTCCTTGCATTCTTTGGA
>JBCCOJ010000328.1:0-3102 GCA_039025415.1 Bacteroidota bacterium
CTTTTGTTTGCGTTTCAATTAACAGCGCAAGAAAATTCTTCAGATACGGTTAAGGTCAAATCGAATGAATTAAAAATCAATGGACTCTATTTGGTTTTGGGTGCATTTGACATTACCTACGAACGACTGTTAAATGAGGAAACTGGCGCTGGGATAGATATTTTTATCCCATTTGATGATGAAGTCAATGATGATATAAATTTTTACCTCTCTCCTTATTATAGATTCTATTTCGGCAAAAAACATGCTGCTGGGTTTTTTGTTGAGGGTTTCGGGCTTTTAAGTTCTAACAATATTGAAAGGATAAACCCGCTTACGGGCTTTGATCCTTCAATTGATAACAGTATTATAGAGGAAACAACAACAGATTTTGCATTGGGCATTGGGATTGGAGGTAAATGGATAACCGATAGCGGATTTGTTGGAGAATTAGACTTAGGAATTGGCAGAAACCTCACAAATAATGAGTTTAATGAAGATCTTATCGGTAAGGTTAGTATAGTGGTGGGTTATAGATTTTGATTTTGAACATCCTATTCAAAAAATCATGTTAGTATTCAATAATATTCAATTCGCCTAGTCCACTTGTATAAAGGTCTTTCGTCAACTATTTTTATAATTTCAATCCAATTGTTAAATCTGTCGAATTTATATTGATATTTGATGTTATAGAGTTTTTCATTCACCAGAAGTGTTAATTCTTTTATATCACCATTGCCGTTGTAAGTATAACTCCAAGATTGATTTAAAGGGTCGTGTTTTGAATTTGAAGAATAAGTCTCCTTCATAAGAAGATTGTTATCATAAATTAATCGTCTTATTCTATATCGATTTGTATCAACGGGCTTATAATAGTATCTTTCTTCTACTAGATTCTTAGTGTCATTATAGCAATAGACTCTCATGGAACTATCTCTAGAGGCACCTCTATAATTTACTTCTTTTATTATGTTGCCGTCTATATTGTAGTCCAATCTGCGTTTTACATAATTTGGTTTATGGGGGATTATATCTGAAGTAGATTTAGATTTGATTATTTCATGTTCAAAATATGGTGCGTGCAAGGATTCTTCTATCAATTGCCCTTTGGAATTATAACTGTTATAATATGTATCGGCATAACCATCCTTATTAAAATTTGAATAGCTTATTAAGTTATTTAATGAATCATATTTGAAGGTGCTATATTTTCCGAAACCATTCTCAATTTGCTCATTAAAAGCTATTGTGGCAACTAAATTACCCTTTCTATCGTATGAAAGCCTCCTAATCCTGCGCCGATTGATATCATCAATTTGTTCAATAGATTCAATTAGTTTTCCGTTTTTATTGTACTTATAGAAATATTCGTTATGAACATCACCGTTTTTGTAGTACCATGTTTCATTAAGTGGTAGTCCACCTGAATCATAATTTTTCTCATAATTGATATAGAAACAAGTGCTGGTTCTATACCACATACGCTTAAACTTATCTTTTACATTTTCAGGTGTGAAAATCAGTGAGTGGCCGTAGTCTCCGTCTAATTCCAAAAATTTATAATTCTGGAAATTAGCATCATAAAAATCTACTTTTTCACGAAGAGACTTCGGGTTTCCGTAAATAGTGTCAGTATTGATTTGGGAGAAACCCGATTGGCAATAAAGAATTATCGATAAAATCAGGACGAATTTCATAAAACAAAGGTATCGATAAACTTAAAAGGAGATTCTCAGAAGTTTTAAAATAGAAATTCATTAAATCTTCGCCAACCAATGTTTCATATCGACCTCTTGTTTTATTAGTGTTGAAAGCTCTTCAATTTTCACCCGTTTCTGGTCCATACTATCCCGATATCTAATGGTGACCGAGTTATCCTCTAAAGTATCATGGTCAACGGTAACGCAAAACGGTGTTCCATTGGCATCCTGTCTTCTGTAACGTCTACCCACAGCATCCTTTTCATCGTAGGTTATATTGAAATCCCACTTTAAATCGTCAATGATTTTCTTGGCAATTTCTGGAAGTCCATCCTTCTTAACCAATGGTAATACTGCAACTTTTGTTGGCGCTAAAACTGCGGGTAATTTCAAGACCGTTCTAGAGCTTCCATCCTCTAAAGTTTCATCTTGTAAGGCATTTGATAGTATCGCTAAGAACATTCTATCTAAACCAATTGAAGTTTCAAGTACATATGGCGTGTAGCTTTCATTGAGTTCATGGTCAAAATATTGTAATTTTTTTCCAGAATGTTCTTCGTGCTGTTTTAAATCAAAATCGGTTCTTGAATGTATGCCCTCTAATTCCTTAAATCCGAAGGGGAACTTGAATTCAATATCTGTAGCCGCATCGGCATAATGAGCTAATTTTTCATGGTCATGAAAACGGTAATTATCTTCACCCAATCCTAAGGATAAATGCCATTTTAATCTAGCCTCTTTCCAATGCTCAAACCATTCCTTTTGAGTGCCTGGCTTAATAAAAAACTGCATTTCCATCTGCTCAAACTCGCGCATCCTGAAAATAAACTGGCGGGCAACAATTTCATTTCTAAAGGCCTTACCGGTTTGGGCGATTCCAAATGGAATTTTCATTCGCCCTGTTTTCTGAACGTTTAAAAAATTGACAAATATCCCTTGCGCAGTCTCTGGTCGAAGAAACAAGTCTGTCGCATGCTCAGCTGAGGCACCTAACTTTGTGCCGAACATAAGATTGAACTGCTTAACGTCTGTCCAATTTCGCGAGCCAGAAATGGGGTCTGCAATTTCCAATTCCTCAATCAACGCTTTTACATCGGCTAAATCTTCGTTTTCCAAGGATCTGCCCAAGCGTTTTAAAATACTATCTATTTTTTCGGTATATCTTAATACCCTTTGATTGGTCGAGACAAATTCAGCTTTATCAAAACTATCGCCAAAACGTTTTTCAGCTTTTTTAATTTCCTTATCGATCTTGGCCTCAATTTTAGCGCAGTAATCCTCAACTAAAACGTCAGCACGATATCTCTTTTTTGAATCTTTATTGTCTATTAAGGGGTCGTTAAAGGCATCTACGTGGCCAGAGGCTTTCCAGGTTGTAGGATGCATGAAAATCGCAGCATCTATTCCAACGATATTCTCGTGC
>JBCCOJ010000329.1:0-3065 GCA_039025415.1 Bacteroidota bacterium
ATAAAACTGCTTTAGAGTAGTTTTGCCTTCAAAGGAATAGTTGCTATCGTCTATTTTAACAAAATTTACATCTTCTTCATCAAACTCATCGCTAATATCCCCGACGATTTCCTCAATGACATCCTCCAATGACACTAACCCAGACGTTCCTCCATATTCATTGACAACCACAGCCAGATGCACTTTTTTCTCCTGAAATTCAACCATTAAATCGTCCAACTTCTTATTCTCGGGAACGAAAAATGGCTCCCTAAGCAAGGTCTTCCAATTGAATTGTTTCTTGTCTAGGTGAGGCAACAAATCCTTAACGTATAAAACACCGGTTATCTTATCTATATTTTCCTTGAATACCGGGATACGGGAATACCCATTTTTTATAATTTCGGGAAGTATATCACTGTAATTGTCCTCTTCGTTAATTGCAAACATATCGACTCTTGGCCGCATGACTTGCTTGGTATCTGTATTCCCAAAAGATACTATCCCTTGTAGTATTTTGTGTTCTTCCAGATTACTTTCAGTATCATTTGTAAGCTCAAGTGCTTGTGACAATTGATCGACACTTAAATTTGATTTTTGCTTTCCCAATCGTTTATGAATTCCAAGGGTAATAGAACGCATTGGTAGGCTAATGGGCGAGAAAATGACATCTAAAATGCGCAGGGGTATGGCCATGAACACCGAAAATTTTATTCGGTTTCTACTTGCGTAGATTTTTGGCAGTATCTCACCAAACATCAATATTAAGAACGTAACCACCACCACTTCCAAAAGAAAGCGTAGCCAGCTAATTTCGATGGAAGCAAAAATCGTCTCGCCAAGGTAGGCGAAAAGAATTACCACAGCGATATTGATAAAATTGTTGGCTACTAAAATAGTAGCCAATAGCTTTTTTGGTCGTTCTAAAAGTTTTTCAATAATATTGAACGCTTTTCGCTCTTGTTCCGCAACATTATCAAAATCAGATTTTACCAACGAAAACAAGGCAACTTCGGCGCCTGAAATGAGAGCGGAACAAAAAAGTAACACTAATAGTAAACCGAGGCCAATGAAAAGAGAAGCATCTAAGTTCAACAGTAGTGGTAAAAACAAACTCGGTGGTTCAAGTTCCAAAGTTTACTAATAAAAGGTTTGTCTAGAATGGCAAATCATCAGCCTCAGTTTCAGAAGGCTCAGATACGCGCTGTGGTTCTGAAGGATTTGGATTAGATCTTGGCTGAGTCATCGATTCTGAATTCTGATTATCCATTTTAGGCGTTAAAAAAGTAAAATCAGTACATTGAATTTCAGTTGAGTAACGGTCTTGCCCTTTATCGTCCTGCCATTTTCTCGTTTTTAATCTGCCCTCAATGTAAACCTTATCACCTTTTGAAAGGTATTTTTCGCAGATTTCAGCAGCCTTATTTCGAACTACGATATTGTGCCATTCGGTATTGGTCACTCTTTCGTTAGTTTGCTTTATAGTATAGGTTTCATTCGTTGCAATAGGAAATCGGCCAATACAATTACCGCCATCAAACCAATGCATCTTTACCTCATCCCCCAAATGCCCAATGAGCATGACCTTATTTAATGTTCCTGACATAGATTTTAAGTTTAATTCACAAAATTAGTTAAATCAAAGCGACCTTTTTAAAAGTAATGAAAATTTGTGAAACCGGAGCTAGCGAACCTGTCTTGAACTCAATAGTCGAAATCAAATTCTTCAACAAAGTTGCTTATTAAAATAGGTGTTGGATAGTCTTTCACTTCGGAAATCCGAATACTTGGTTTATTTATCTGTTTCAATTCGACAATCCAAAATTTGGTGTATAAGTGTTGATGCGAAAGCTTATGAATGATTTGATTGTCATTATATAAACTAAAATCAAATTCGGTCTCGCCAAGAAACGCTTGCACATTTTCATTTTCCCTGAAATCCTGCTCAATTAATTCTTCATCTGTCTCAATAAGTGGGAATTGATAAAGATTTTGCCAAATACCTTTTTTGTCCCTTTTTTCAAAAATGGTCCTTCCGTCTTCTGAACGTATAACCAAGAAATTAAAATGCTTTTTGGTAATCTTCGTCTTTTTAAGTTTTACCGGTAGTTTATCAATTTTTCCTTTCTGCAAAGCCATACAGCTCTCATTAAACGGACATACGAGACAATATGGATTTTTAGGTTTGCACTGGGTTGCGCCAAATTCCATAAGAGCTTGATTATAATCACCAGGATTGTCTTTATCAATCAGTGATGTGGCCAAGGCTTTAAATTCCTTGGTTCCAGCCGTTGTATTTATCGGAGTATCAATGCCGAAGTATCTAGATAATACCCGATAAACATTTCCATCAACCACAGCTGTTGGTTCGTTGAAGCATATTGAGGCAATTGCACTGGCTGTGTAATCCCCAACACCTTTCAATTTTAATATTTCAGAATAGGTTCTGGGAAAAACACCATCAAGTTGTTCTGCTATAAATTTAGCAGATGCATGAAGGTTCCTCGCCCTTGAATAATAACCAAGCCCCTGCCACAATTTTAGTACTTTTTCCTCATTAGCGGTAGCCAAATCAAAAACAGTTGGAAATGCCTTAACGAAGGCATTATAATAAGGTAACCCTTGCTTAACTTGAGTTTGCTGCATAATTATTTCAGAAAGCCAAACACAATAAGGGTCTTTGGTTTTTCGCCAGGGCAAATCACGTTTATTTACTGAATACCAAGAGGTTAAAATCGTACTAAATTTCATGGAATTTATTGAAAACTCACAAAAATAAATCTTTAGTAGGTTAAATTTTAATTAATTACCCTTGAAATATTGAAATTAAAATACATATATTTGCAACCCTTATAATTAATAGATTAACCCTAAAATTTAATAGCAATGACTAAAGCTGATATCGTAGCTAAAATTTCCGACAGGCTGGGAATGGAAAAAAATGATGTACAGGCAACTGTAGAGACGTTTATGGAAGAAGTAAAGTCTTCTTTAGAAGGTGGAGACAACGTTTATTTAAGAGGATTTGGAAGTTTTATAGTGAAAAAAAGAGCTGAAAAAACTGGACGTAATATTTCTAAAAACAC
>JBCCOJ010000330.1:0-3063 GCA_039025415.1 Bacteroidota bacterium
ATTGTCCTGCTCATTTTTAAGGACACTATTTTAGGTTTCGTAGCCAGTATTCAAGTGGCTATCAACGATAGCGTAAGGATTGGCGATTGGATTACAATGGAAAAATATGGCGCAGACGGTGACGTGATTGAAATCAATCTGTCTACGGTTCAAGTTCAGAATTTTGATATGACCATAACCCATATCCCAACTTACGCGCTAATTTCAGACTCTTTTAAAAATTGGCGAGGTATGCAGTCTTCGGGAGGACGTAGAATTAAGCGCTCTATTCTTTTGACCGCAAAGAGTATAAAGTACTTAACCAATGAGCACATTGAAAAGCTAAAAAACATTCAGTTAATTGAAAAATATCTTCAAAATATCCAGCAAAAGATTCAAAAGCACAATTCTGAAAAGGGTGTAGACAAAACAACCTTGATTAATGGTAGGAATCTCACGAACGTTGGGGTCTTTAGGAAATATCTACAGACTTACATTGAAAATAATTCAGCTGTAAACAAGGACATGACCATTATGGTCAGGCAATTAGCCCCTACACCGCAGGGCGTACCTTTAGAAATCTATTGTTTTAGTAGTGATAAGCGATGGAAAAATTATGAGTTCGTAATGTCTGATATTTTTGACCACGCCTTGGCCGCGGTGCCCTATTTTGACTTGGAGATATTTGAATTAACGGGTTTGGTAGCAACGGAAAGTATTTGAAGTTTTAAGTAAACCTCTGTAAGTCCCATTTAACGAGGTGCTTTTGGTGACATTATAGGTTACATCCAATCGAAATACATTTTCCTTTGTTGAAAAGTTAGTTAACAACATAAATACCGTATTGGCTTTAAGCCTGTATATCTTAATACATTTATCAAACGTTCAACTCTACGCTATGACAGAAAGAACAGAATTGCTTAAAAGTATACGTCCACAAATTTTAAGCGCCAAGGTCCACGACAATATGACAAAGGACGAGCAATTTCAAAATGCTACGCTGAGACCAATCATTAAGATGCAAAATGACCTTTTTATTTTGGTTTTCAAGAATTACATCAGGAAGCGAAAAAATGTATTTTATGGTTTGTCGCTCCCAAAACAGATGCAGTATATTGAAAATGCCATTAACAAGGACATGAAATTTAGAAATTCACTTAAAGGGATGATTATTGGGCAATTTACCCTTGAGGAATACGAGGCGTATATACAAAATTCCTCGGCTTTAAATAAGCGAATGATGAATATTGTTAAAGAGCGCCTTGTAAGCAATATTCAACTATTTACATTGGAAATGGCAGAGGCTATTTGATTTTTGAGTTACTGCTAAATTTAAATTAAGCTTTCCCCATTTAAATTTGTGGTCAACACGTCACTCATGTAATCAAAAAAAGGACGAACTGCCCTGAAAGATTCGTTTACTTTATCAATAAATGTTTCTCTCAGCACTTCGTCGTCTTTATATTGTTTTGTGAAGATGTACTGCTTTTTCCGAATTAAATCTATGGCATGATGGTCTTTGTCAAAATCCCTAGGGGCGGTTTTTAGTTCATCTCCTTCAAGATTGCCCCATACATTTTGAAAGGCCTTGTCGCTTATAATTGCTCTAATTTCTTCATCATCCTGCTCAAATTCCTTTCTAATTCTCAATAAATCGTTTTTTTCTGGATTCCAAAAGCCCGTGGCGATAAAGGTTTCATCCCCTGGTTTGATGTGGATGTAGTAACCACCTCGTAATTCTGGTTTTTTACGGTGAAAAGATGCCGCAAAATGAGTCTTATATGGTAGTTTGTTTTTAGAAAACCGAACATCCCTGTAGATTCTGAACATCTTGAAATCATCAACATTATCGTGTTGTTTCATCAGATTGAACAAATACTCAAATGATTTTTTGGTCTCGATTTGTTCTTTTTTGAACGTTGGTTTATGTTTTTCAAACCAGTCTCTGTCATTGTTTTTTTCTAATTTTTTGAGGAAATCAAGCGTGGATGTTTTGATAATGGACATGATATGGAATTTAAGTTTAAAAAGAAATCAGAAACAAGGAGCTACAACCATTTTTTCCGTCTAAAATAATTGAGCATAAATAGAAATAGAATTGCCATAACGCCCCAAAGAATAAAGTAGCCATTTTCAGATTCAAGTTCGGGCATGTTCTTAAAGTTCATTCCATAAATGCCGGCAATAAAGGTCAGGGGAATGAAAATAGTCGCAATAATGGTCAATACCTTCATGATTTCGTTCATCTTGTTGCTTATCAAGGTCATGTGCATATCCATTAAACTCCAGACCATTTCACGGTACATTTCAATCGATTCTGTTACCTGAATTATATGGTCGTACAAATCCCTCAAAAAGTTATGGGTCGCTTCCTTTATGTAATCGACATCGGCCTTTTCAAGACGGTTTATGACTTCACGTAGTGGGAAAATCGCCCTCCTAAATTTGAGGATGTCTTGTTTTAAATGCTGAATTTCCTCTGCAGTTTCGTTGCTATCGGCATCTGAGGTAAAAATACCATTCTCCAGCTCCTCAATCTTATCGCCGTAGGCTTCAATCACCGACATGTAATTATCCACAACAGCATCAAGAATAGCGTACATCAAATAATCTGCGCCGCGGGTTCTTATCCTACCCCTTGCTGTTGATATACGTTCTCGCAAATCATCAAAAACATCGCCATCTGATTCTTGAAACATCAAGACATAATCCTCACCGCATATCATACTCACATGCTCAAATTGTAATTGATTTAAATCGTTGAAATAAAGCATCTTGAAAACCACAAAAATATAATCTTCCAATTCATCGATTTTTGGCCGCTGATTGGTATTTACGATATCTTCCAAAATCAATTGATGGATATTGTAGTGTTTCCCAACGGTCTCAATCTCTTTAATATTACTCAAACCGTTTACATTTATCCAGGTTGTGTATTCTGTGTTTTTGAAATTGTAGGTGTCGGTAGCTTTTTTTGAACTGAATATTTTATAATCATCAAAATTATAATTCATGATTTCAAAAACTGTCTCGGTTGACTCTTTTTGACCCTTATAGGCCATTGTGCCTGGAGGCAAATTTTTG
>JBCCOJ010000331.1:0-3055 GCA_039025415.1 Bacteroidota bacterium
AAATCATTTAATTTTAGGGTTTCAACAAAAGTAATAAAATCTCAACTTGAAAGATGACCAATCAAAATGAATAAATTCATTCTCTACAGTTTCATTTTATTTTCACTTTACAATTGTCAAAACAAGCATTATCTCGAGAGAATTGAAGGTAAACAAATTAATATTTCAGATTCAATAAGTCTCGATCAATCAATAGAAGATTATATAAAACCATATCGGGAAAATATCAATAAAAATCTGGATAGCGTTTTGGCCTACTCCCCTAAAATCTATTCAAAATCTCATGGTGAATTTAATACTGCCATTGGAAATATGATGGCCGATGCTGTTTATCTAAAAACCAACCCCATTTTCAAAAAACGCACAAACCAAAATATAGATTTTGTACTGTTAAATCATGGTGGTATCCGATCAATTATATCTAAAGGAAACGTGACCACCAGAACCGCTTTTGAAATCATGCCTTTTGAAAATTCAGTAGTTGTGGTCAAAATGAAGGGTTCTAAAATAAAAGACTTGATTGATTATTTGGTTGAAATGAGACGAGCACATCCAATTTCACGGTTGAAAATTTCATTGGATAGCAATGGAGATTTAAATTCGGCTAAAATTAACAACCAAGAAATTGATTATTCTAAAAGCTATTACGTTGCAACAAACGATTATTTATATAATGGAGGTGACCGAATGACATTCTTTAAACCTAATGATAGTCTGTATGTTATGGATTATAAAATTAGAAATGTATTAATCGATTATTTTACTGAAATAGATACATTAAATCCGAAAATAGACAATCGCTTTATACAAATTCAATAGCTTATTAATAGAAGAAAATTTATTCAACAAACGGTCTCTGCATCTGCGTTAATTGGATTTGGTACGGTTGGACTGAATTCTTTCAAATCCACCTCAAAGAAGATTACCATTCTACATACAAATGATGTACATAGCCATATTGATGCTTTTGGGCCAAACGATGGAAGAAACCCGAATCAAGGGGGTTTTGCAAGGAGAGCAACATTGGTTGATGCCATTAGAAAAGAAAATCCAAACACCTTACTATTTGATGCGGGGGATATTTTTCAAGGCACCCCCTACTTTAACTATTATGGCGGTGAACTTGAATTCAAACTAATGAGCATGCTAAAATATGATGCAGCCACTTTGGGCAATCATGATTTTGACAATGGTATTGATGGTCTTAATGCACAATTACCTCATGCTAAATTCGATTTTATTTCTTCCAATTACGATTTTTCAAATACAATTCTGGATACCCAGATAAAACCTTACAGAATTTTTGAAAAGTCAGGGTTAAAAATTGGGGTTTTTGGCCTTGGAATAGAGCTGGTGGGACTCGTTGACAAAAATCGCTATAAGGAAACGATTTACCTTGACCCCATTGAGATTTCAACTGACATGGTTAATATCTTGAAAAAGGAACAAGAATGTGATTTGATTATTTGCCTTTCACATCTAGGTTATAATTATAAGACCTCGAAAAAGGTTAGCGACCTAACGATTGCCAAGAAAACGAAAGACATCGACTTAATTATTGGTGGTCACACGCACACATTTTTGAAAAAACCAAGTGTTGTCAAAAATTTAGTTGATAAAAACGTACTGGTCAATCAAGTAGGCTGTTATGGCATCAACCTTGGAAAAATAGATTTTTACTTTGATAACGAAAAAAACAAATCAGTTAATGGTACGTCAATAGTGGTTTAAAATCGCCCTAAACAGGTTATAAATGATTGACTGAATTTTCATTTTGTAAAGTTCATCAAATCGCATCGTCTAAGGGGTTGAATCAAAAATAATCAACCATGAAAAAATATTTTCCTTTAGTTTTAAGAATAATTGTCGCCGTAATCCTCATCCAAACCCTAAGGTTTAAATTTACAGCCCATCCAGATAGTGTATACATTTTTACAAAAGTAGGGCTTGAACCCATCGGGAGAATTGGTATTGGTATTGCAGAACTCATTGCAGGAGTTTTAATTTTAATTCCTAGAACCGTTTGGCTAGGAGCGACCTTAGCAATAGGCATTTTATCTGGCGCAGTAATGATGCATTTAACCAAACTCGGTATTGAAATTAATGGTGACGGCGGTGTATTGTTTGCAACTGCATTGTTGACCCTATTACTTTCTTCAATTGTGCTCTACCTGTATCGATTTGATATTCCTTTTGTGGGTAAAAAATTAAGGCAGGTGGTTCAAACTTCGTAGGTGTATTCAATGGGTGTTCTGTATTCCAATCGCGATTGCAAATAAAAAAACAAGAATGCCAACGCAAATAAAAATGCACAGATAATATTAAGGAAATTTAATTCTGCGACGTAAAAATATGCCAGCTGCAAGATTTCAGATAAGACAATCAAAATTGATGCAATCAGCAGGTTAATACTCTTCTTATCGTCATGGGTTAAATAACCCAACAGCGCTAAACTCATTAGAATAATGATTACAATATTATATATGCTTTCCAATAAAAACGCTGATGTGTCAATATACTCAATAGTGGCGTCTGATATAAAATAAATACATGAAATAGATATCAGGATTAATAGCGCCACGTAGTGAAGGTAATTTTTAATAATCAACTTTAGGTTGAGGCTAGACAGAATTCGTAAAGAAAGTAAAAGATATGAGGATATGTAAATACAATTTCCGACGTAGTAATAAATCAAATCCAATCTTTCAGATTTGTTAATATTGGTAAACCAAGTTACCAAGCCAAATAAGTCCCCTAAAGCGTAAACCAATAAGAAACTTAAAAAAAACTTATTTCTGTTTTCAACTTTTGAAACATACAAACTTGCTAAAAGGATAATTGATAAACCCCTAAAGCCGACACTATTCATATCCTCCCCAACTATTGCGAAATACAAATACAGTATAGCAAGAATAACAATTAGGGCTCTTATGACTTGAGTAGGTTTCATGATTATTTGGTTAACAACCTTGATTGGTTTTCACGTAAGTCTATATATCATAGCTGTAATTAAGTTCTTTCCTATGCTCGTAAATGGATTGAAGGTAAAAGAACA
>JBCCOJ010000332.1:0-3051 GCA_039025415.1 Bacteroidota bacterium
CTTAAAGGTATTTGAATAATTTTCAATTTTTATCAAGTAAATGCCATTCTCTAAATGTGAAACATCGATTTTTTCATTTTTGGAAATTGTTGTATTAATTACTGATTTTCCAATCACGTCCAAAACTTGAATGTTCGAAGTCCCCGAAGTTAATCCAGCAATATTCAGAAAAGTTGATGTTGGATTTGGATAAATCGATACTTCTTCAAGTGTTTGATTATCCACAGACAGGTTTATTCTTTGATTATCATAAATTGCTAACCTGGCATTGTTATTTCCTATAAAGGCAATGTCCAAGTCTCCATCTGAATCGAAATCAGCGACGGAAATGTCATAATTAATCCAATTGTTATTAGTAATGACAACTTCATCAGTATCAAATGAAGCATTGCTATTTCCTGGAAAATAAATCATCGCGTCACTATTAACACTTCCATCGGTTACAATAATATCATTATTGCCGTCATCATCGATATCAACCACCTCAAAAGCTCCGGGCCTAGCAATAATTGTACTTGGAGAAATTACATTCTCAACGGAAGCACCATTAATAGTCTTGTCATACCAAGAAACTTCTCCATTTACACCACTATTGTCTAATTTAACAACATCCATATTTCCATCATTATTAGCGTCAGCAAAGCGAACTTCCAAATGACGGGAATTGGACGCAACTTCATCTTCAACTGTCACAGTATCTTGAATCCAAGAAACGGTGTTGGTACCGCTTTCGATAAATTGATTATAAAAAATTTCGATAGATTGGGTCGAAAAATAACTTACAACTACATCCATGTCGGTATCCCCGTCAAAATCTGCAACATCCATATAATAAGGATTATTACCAGAGCCACTTTCAATATCAATAGCTGCAGAAAAATTTGCAGAACCATCATTGCTATACCAAACAGTTTTGTCATCTGTGAAAGAGACTGCAGCAACATCTAAATTACCATCGCTATTCATGTCTGCCACAATTATCTCTCCAACTCCATTTAGTGCAGAATCAAGAATAATTTCATTACCAAAACCACCACTTCCATCACTTAGAAATAAACTAATTTTATTTTGATTGGCAGATGCTACTACTATATCCTCACCAAATTGACCGTCAAGGTCTCCAACTCCTAAACCTTCAATGTAGGTTATATCGTCGGTAATGGTAGATTCTAATGAAAAATTTCCATTACCGTCGTTACTATACCATTTTACAAAATCCAATTGCGGGCTAGCGCCAAAATCATAAGTACCAATGACCAAATCTAAGTCGCCATCGCCATCTAAATCAGCTGTCTCAATTTCATAGGGTTCATTTCCGGTATTTAAATCAACATCTATCGGTGCTGAAAAAGGTTGTGCTAGACTTAAATTTAGAAACGTGCTTGAAATAAGGGTTAGTAGTAAAAATCTTTTCATAAAAAATTAGTTTTTAAGATTGCAATTAACATTTCATGTTAAATATACCTTTAGATTTGGGACCTTTAATTTCGTGATAAGAAACATGTTAACAATCATTTCAACGATCCTACCATGTCCTCAGGTTTAACCCATTGGTCATACTGTTCGGCTGTAACATATCCAAGATTTATGGCTTCCTCTTTTAGTGTCGTACCATTTTGGTGTGCGGTATTAGCGATTTCTGCCGCTTTATAGTAGCCAATTTTGGTATTAAGGGCAGTGACCAACATTAAGGATTTATTTACCAATTCTTGTATTCTTTCGTGATTTGGTTCTATTCCTGAAGCGCAGTGTTCTTCAAAACTAACACATGCATCACCAATTAATTGAGCAGAGGCTAATACATTAGCAGCCATCATAGGCTTAAAAACATTGAGCTCATAATGACCTTGCGTTCCACCGACGGTAACCGCGACATCATTGCCCATCACTTGGGCGCATACCATGGTTAAGGCCTCGCATTGTGTAGGATTAACTTTCCCCGGCATAATGGAACTACCTGGTTCGTTTGCTGGAATTATAATCTCACCAATACCACTCCTTGGGCCAGATGCCATCAACCTAATATCATTGGCAATTTTGTTTAAGGATACTGCAATTTGCTTTAAGGCACCATGGGTCTCCACTAGGGCATCGTGCGCTGCGAGTGCCTCAAATTTATTTTCTGCTGAAATGAAAGGTAAATCAGTAAAATCGGCAATATATTTTGCCACTAAATCGCTGTAACCCTTTGGAGTGTTGAGTCCTGTACCTACTGCTGTACCTCCGAGTGCTAATTCTGATAAATGGGGAAGGGTATTTTCAAGAGCCTTTACACCATGGTCTAACTGGGAAACGTAACCTGAAAATTCCTGACCTAATGTTAGGGGAGTGGCATCCATTAAATGGGTTCTTCCAATTTTAACAACATCCTTAAAATCTTGTGATTTTTTATGAAGCGTATTTCTTAATTTTAAAATACCAGAGATGGTATTCTCAACGATTTTTTTGTAAATGGCAATATGCATTCCGGTTGGGAAGGTGTCGTTTGAGGATTGCGATTTATTGACATCGTCATTGGGTTGAATGGTTTTCTCACCTTCTCCAATAACTTTGCCAGCCAGTTGATGTGCCCGATTCGCGATAACCTCATTTACGTTCATATTACTTTGGGTGCCTGAACCTGTTTGCCAAATAACAAGCGGGAATTCATCATCGTGTCTTCCTTCTAAAATTTCATCGCACACTTTTGAGATTAAATCGCGTTTTTCAGCTGGAAGAACCCCTAAGTCGTAGTTAGTGTGTGCTGCAGCCTTTTTCAAATATGCAAAACCATAAACAATTTCTAGGGGCATGGATGCTGGCGCCCCAATTTTAAAGTTTTTTCTGGAGCGCTCGGTTTGGGCCCCCCAAAGTTTATTTACAGGGACTTTAACTTCGCCCATTGTATCTTTTTCTATCCGGTAATCCATTTTAGTTTTTTTCAGTTTTAACAAAGTTAGAGGTTTTAAATTTTCTTTTATTCAAAATATGATTAATAACATTTCAATGATAGATTAAAATCATGTTAAATAGTATTAAGATGATTTCTTCATTAAATAATTTCATAAAAAC
>JBCCOJ010000333.1:0-3048 GCA_039025415.1 Bacteroidota bacterium
AATTAATCTATAATACTTTAATCTGGTTTGTAATAACATTTCCTGGTTTGATTTAGAGATGTATTAATTACTTAAAACGATACTTCAGTTTAGACATAAATTGGGTATGTATTACGCAGATAAGCATCTTTCATATTATAAATCCAGGTAAATATGAAACCTAAATAGAGGTTTAATTAAAATGTCTTTAAAATGTATAAGGCTATAATTAGTTTTTTGCTTTTTACCCTTTACCCAATTGCTTTTTTCGCGCAAAATCAAAATTGTAATTGCTGCATATATGGAACGGTATTGGACAAAGAGCTGGGTAATCCAATAGCTTTTGCTACCGTTTTAATAAAAAGTTCTGAAAAGTATGCCATTACTGATGAAAAAGGCAATTTCAAAATAGATAACGTCTGTCCAGAGACTTATGTACTTGTGATATCTTCTCTAGGTTATGTTGAATTGACTACACAAACTCAGCAATATAATAGCGGACAAGCATCCAATTTTTATTTGACTGAAGATTTAACCACCTTAAACGAGGTAACGGTAAATGCCGAAGGCAAGAAAGAAAAGGGTACTCAAACTATTTCACAAATTAAATTAAACAAAGCCGATATTAATACTTTACCAACGGGAACTTTAGGAACGTCATTATCTCAAGTGGAAGGGGTCTCATTTGCTGCTACTGGAACAAATGTTCAAATACCAATTATCCATGGATTATCTGGCAATAGGGTTTTAGTGTTGAATAATGACCTAAAACATGGATTTCAAAACTGGGGCAGCGAACACGCACCTGAAATAGATATAAATGCTGTCAACAATATTACAGTTATAAAAGGAGCTGGTGGTGTAAGATTTGGCCCTGAAGCACTAAGTGGTGTCATTTTAATTGAGCCTAACCCCCTATTATTGAATAAAGAGCTTTATGGAAATGTGGGTATAGGTCTTGAATCTAATGGACGCGGCGGCAACACTAACTTCGAGATAGGGAGAGGAACCGAAAAATGGAGTTACTTTTTGAATGGCAGTTTTACAAAAATTGGTGATCGTTTTGCACCAGGTGTTAATTTAACTGATGAAGAAATAGCCAATCTTCAAGTTAGTAATCTTGGCCCTACCGAACCTAGAGTCAATTTGACAAATACTGGGAAGGAAGAATTTGCATTTAGTATTGGTGCCCGTCACCGAGTTGATGACTGGGACTTTAAGGCTTACTATAGTCTTGTTGACCAAAATTTAGGTTTGCTTTTTGCTTCTTTTCCAGATAGTGGCCCGGCATTGAGTAGAGCCTTTGATTCGCCAGTACCCCTTTTTATTGATTCTTTTTCATATGATATCTCTTCTCCAAGAGAGAAGACCCAGCATCATTTGACAAAAGCCGAGATTGATTGGTTCTATGCAGATGATGCCAAATTTACCTTTCGAGCAGGTGCTCAATTGAATAAAAGACAGGAATTTGCCATAAGAACAAGCAGCGAAAGGAGTGAGCAAAACCCAATCATAGACTTGGATTTAATAACCTATGACTATCAATTGGAGTGGGAGCATCCAGATTGGAAAGGTCTAGATGGTTTCGTTGGTTTTCAATATTTTACTCAAAATAATGATAATAATGATGGAACTTTTAATATACCCTTTGTTCCTAATTATAATACGTTTCGTTACGGGATTTTTGTGGTGGAAAAGTTGAATATAGGAAGTAATACATTGGAAGCTGGAATTAGATATGATATTGAAACCAATGATGTTCGAGGCGAAAACAATGTTACCAGAGAAATATTTAGAGATCGTTACACGTTCAGTAATTTTACAGCATCGTTGGGGTATCAATGGCGGATTTCGAATAATAGTAGTTTTAAAACTAATGTTGGCTCAGCTTTCCGTACACCAAATGTTGCAGAGCTTTTTAGCTTTGGTCAGTCAGGATTTTATTCACTTTTTGGGCTTTTGAGAATTAAAACTGATGAAAATGGAGATTTAAATGCCAATGAGGTAATTCTTTTGGCCGACAGCGATGTTGAGATAGAAACTGGTTATAAACTGACTAATGAGTTTAGGACATCTAACGAAACAGATGCACATGCCATTACCACTTACATCAATTATATAGAGAACTTTGTCTTTGATAGGCCTATTGGGGTGACAACGCGTTTTAGTGGTCCAGTAGTAGTACAAATTGTAGATCAGGAAGATGCTTTATTTTTAGGATTAGATTATACTTGGAAAAAAGAATTTTCAGAAAAATTTAATACTACATTTGGTTTAAGTTATCTCTGGTCAAGAAATGTGGGTAAAAATGAACCGCTGATTAGACAGCCACCTATATCTACAAACATACTATTTGAGTGGATTGAAAAAGAGTTTTGGATATTTGATTCATGTAAGTTTACCTTAAGACCGAGCTACACCTTTGAGCAATTTCAAGCCCCAAGAGTGATACCGATTAGTGAGGTGATTGATGAATCTACAGAGCTTACATTAGAGTCAGAAATTTTCGATTTTATAAATCCACCTGATGGCTACTTTTTATTGGATGCCTCTTGGAGTTTTAAAAAGAAAAATTTAGAAGGTGGCTTAGCCATCCAAAATGCTTTAAATACACGTTATCGTAATTATTTAAATGATTTGCGTTACTTTGCCGATGAACTAGGTATTAACGTGCTATTGACTCTGAATTATAAGTTTTAAATAGTAAAAAATCTTACAGTGAAAAAAGACTAAAAAAATCCAAATGAATAAATTAAAACGTAAATAAAAATAATAAAATTGCACTTAATTCTAGAGTAGTGCCTAGCACAATCAAATATTTAATATTAAACAATTAAGAATGAAAACGATTAAACAAATTTTTAACCTAAGATTATTAGCTATTTTTTGCGTAGCAGCGGTTATTACAAGCTGTAGCGATGATGACGATGCGCCACCACAACAAAATTTACCTGAGGTTTTTACTGATGTAACAGTAATCTTTACTCCTGTCGGTGGAGGGACTCCAGTTACTGCCACTGCGAATGATGCAGACGGTGAAGGCCCACAAGATTTAGAAGTTCAAGGTCC
>JBCCOJ010000334.1:0-2946 GCA_039025415.1 Bacteroidota bacterium
ATCTATGTAAAAGCAGTCTGTCGAGTATCTTTAAAGTGAACTAAAAATTAGAGATATGGAACAACAAACTGCCACCCCCAAGTTATTCATTGGAATCGACATTCACAAGCGCAGCTGGAAGATTAACTGCACCATGAACCTATTCTATTGCAAGACCTTTTCCATGAGGCCCAACCCATCCCTGCTGAGGAATTAAGTTGATAATCAGCTCACGGCGGATTGCCAACATTCCAACACTCCAATGAGACCATCATGGAATAAAAGAAAATTAAATATTAACTTTGGGATATTCGATGAAGGCTTTTCATAGGAGCCATTGTTGTATGCCGTTATTCTTTTATCCATTCTATTAAATTTCTTTTGTCAACAATTGACCAACTGTGCGGGTGTCTGTCGCCATTTGCTCGATAACCTTTGTTTTCAGTTTCTATAAGTTCAAATTGATGCCAGTTTTTGGCGTTTAAGTCTTTCGCGATTTGCTGAATAGTATAGGCATTTGTACTTTCAAAATCTGTCTGTCTGTTTTCTTTCCACCATAAACTATCTGGTTCAGTGTAAAATCTCAGTTTACTATTTTTTAAGTTCGATATACTTGAAAATTTATTCTCTATGGTAAATGGTGAGACTTTCTGTATGTTTTGTAATAGTGAATCTTTGGTGAACTCTTCTTCAAAGTAGTTTATAATCCATTTTGGCTCTGCAAGACGTTCTTCATCAAAGTTTGGATTTGAAACATCTTTTATAGAACTTTGATAAAGTGCATATAAGTCAATCGGTGAATCGACTATGAAAGTGCCTTTTGGGGCAATATTAGTGTTATTTTGATGCAGGTGATTGGAAAGTGTTAAGGCTACATTTCCGCCAATCGACATTCCGCCAATGTATATGTTGTCGGTTTCTAAATGATTTTCTTTAAAAATGGTATCCAGTTGTTTTGCCAATTGTTTTGTAGTTGTTTCATCAATCCATAGATGGCGATTGAAATTCATGAACAATACAGAAACTTGATTTGCCTTTGCTGTTGTAACTATATCAAACTCTTCTTTCGTTTCTTTTGCAGTAGAAGATCCTCCAGCAAATAAAACTAAAGTTGCCTTTGAATCTTTGACCTTGTATAGCTCATATTGTTCCTGAACAATATTTTCTGTAGGTTGAGTTTGTGAGGTCAATTCATTTATTAGTGTGTTTAGTACGCCTTCAATAATTTTCATCTTTCCATTGCGCTCCAGTACGCAAACAGAAATTGATGCATTTAATTGCGGTAAATGAAACACTTGTGTTCCCCAAAAGCCACCGTGACCTAAACTTTGCAGCCCTTTTATGGTAGCATCAGCAACACCAAGTCTATAGATTTTTGATATTCCATCTGTGGTTACAACATCTATTTTAATTAGTTCTAAAACTTCCTTACTTTGAATGATTTTACCATTGAAAAGGTTGTAAGAGAATTGAGCAAGTTCTTTCATATTTGTAGCTATTCCGCCACCGCCATATAAGTCCCAAGAAATATCGTGGTCGTATGAATCCCAATCAAAATCTATCTTACGTTCGCCCCATTCTTGCTCATTCCAATATTGGTGTACAAGTTCCTTCGTCTGTTTTGGTTTTTCTTCCAAGGTTGGAAACCAAGTATTTTTTAAAGCTAAATCATTGTATTTAAGCAACTCCCTAATTGATGTGTAAAATGGTTTTTGGGTATTTTGTTCTATAATTTCAGTTGCAAGTAAATAATTAACATCTGCATATTTGAAAACCTCTTGTGGTTTACCTAATGGGTCATTAGCCTTTACTGCCAGTTGTAATTGTTCATCCCTTGTCCACCTATGCTTTTGATTTTTGTTAATGAATTCAAAGTAATCATTGTTCACATAATCGTTTATTCCGCTGGTATGGGAAAGTAAGTGCTTGATTTTGATTTTATCAAGTTGATAACCATCATTTTTGAAGAGAGCCGTTGTTTTGTGTGATAGATGTTTTTCGATTGGGTCATCTATATTTAATTTTCCTTCTTCTTGCAATCTTAAAATAGTAGCTGAAACATAAGTTTTGACATTACTGGCTATTAATGCAGGCTGGTCTGGTAATAATTCTGTTTTTGTATCTTTATTCGAATAGCCAGCACAACCACTCCAAGATATTCCGTTTTTTGGTGATTCAATATGTGCTATAATTCCAATTGATTGTGGGGTTGCTTTATAAATTGAGTCTATAATATCCTGAAATTTTCCAGTTTCAATGTCTGTCGATGATTCCGAAGTCTTAATTTCAGTTTTGCAACTCGCTACAAGTACACAAAAAATAAGTACGATTATTTTATCCAAAATTCTAATGTTTTTGTTGGGTTCTAATGGCATACAACGGACTTGTGTATGAAACGTAGCGTGCAAAAAGACACTAACTTTTCGGATTAACACAGAGCCGAATTTTTATATTTTGTTTTTAATTTTTATCATTTTTTAAAAGCCAAATTAAAAATTTGGCGGACTTTCTAAATATACACAAACCTTTCGGTCAAGCACTTATTAGCTATGTTTTATACACCGTGTTGCCACACGTTATTTTTATCCGCAATTATATTCTTTTAATATTCCCGTTTCTGGGTTTATATCTTTTATTTTATTGTAAATGCCACAAGCCTTTTTCTTCTTTTTTATCTTTGAATAAAATTCGAGTTGATAAGAGTAAGCCTCAAGCAAAACAATTTTATTTTCGATACCCAAATCAATAATGTCATCTAACATTTTGATAGCTTTTTCATATTCTCCTTGCGCTCCAAATATCGAAGATTTGATAATCAATGTGTATTTGTATTCAATAGAATCTTTATCCCATATTTCGAGAATCGTATCAATGTTTTTGAATGCGGTTTCATATTCACCTAATTCATTCAATGTACTAATCTGAATTTCGACATAATCAAAATCTAATGTTTCTCCTTTTGTTTTA
>JBCCOJ010000335.1:0-2941 GCA_039025415.1 Bacteroidota bacterium
AATGTAGATGCTTACGAATATAATTATTGGTGTTCTCCCGTAGGTTCAAAAGCTAATAGCTCTATAAATAATGCGTTTGGCATTTCATTATTAAATGATATAACTGATAGTTTTTCTTCGATACCCGCGACCTTCAATGCCTCGTCTTCCTACAACGGTACAGCATCGCCCTTAAATATTGAACCTAATTGGATTTGGAAATTCATAGCCTCGAATGACTATTCACAATGGATTTATATTGGAGGCAATACAACCATAAATCCAGGTGAGGGTTTTACAATGAAAGGTACAAACGGAACAAGTGCAAATAACCTTGGGGGAAATCAGAATTATGATTTTAGGGGGAAGCCAAATAATGGCACCATTGCCGTTGATATACTTGAAAATCAATTCTCATTGGTTGGTAATCCTTATCCTTCAGCACTAGATGCTTTAGCATACATTCACGACACAGACAATGCTTCAATAATAACTGGTACACTGTTTTATTGGGAACAGGATAAAACAGTCAACTCTCATAACCTTTCAGCTTATGATGGTGGTTATGCTACCTATACAATAAGTAGTGACGGTAGTGTAGAGACCTATGTGCCGGCTGTTTTCTATACATACAATGGAGACGGAACAATAAATGTGCTTGGTAACGGTATGCCCTCAGGATATATACCGCAGCGTTACATTCCAATTGGCCAAGGTTTTATGGTAGAAGGTGATGCAGATGGCCAGGTACTCGTAAAAAATGCACATCGCGTTTATTACAAAGAATCTGATGCTGAAAGTACTTTCTTTAGAAATGCCATGGCTTCAAATTCGGTTTTTGAAAATACAATGGTTGATAGCTATTCACGATTGCGGTTCAATATCACTTTTGATGACAGCTACACCAGACAAATTGTGCAGACATTTTCGACTTTCGCCACTGAAAATTTTGATTACGGTCTTGAAATTAGAAACACAATTCCATTGCAAAAAGATGCTTTGTTCTCAGATTCAGAATACGATTACGTAGCCCAGGCGAATCAATTTGATATTGACATGCTTATTCCCTTAAAATTTAATCACGACGCAGAAACACAAGTTTCAATCAATTTGGTAGACACCTATAATTTTGACGAAACTATTCCTGTTTTTCTTTACGACTTACTCGACCAAACGTATACAAATCTCTTGGAGACCGTTCCAGAAATCGATTTAAACCCAGAGCAGTCTCAAGACAGATACTACATCGTATTTCAAAATCAAGACACATTAGACTTTGAGGAGATTGAGAACACCCAGATGTTTTTAAGGTACTATAATTCTGCTGAGGAATTAATGATTACTAATCCACTGAAATATAAAATGAAAACGTTGATAATTTATGATATGTCAGGTAGAGAAGTTCAGCGTTACACGATAAATGCAAACGATTCTAGTTATGGAAAAAAAATTAATCATTTGCCAAATGGAGGTTACATTGCTCAATGCATTTATGGCAATAACCTAAAGCAAGGGCTAAAGTTTGTCAAATAAACCAGTAAAAAATAAAAGGGAAAATAGTGTTTGTCATTGCTTAATAGGTTGTCTGCCAATTTTTCACCCTGTTTTTTGAATGCGCTGAAATTTAATAATATCCATAATTAAAAAGATAATGGCAGATTCCATCAACAGCAATACTAAAAATCAGACTAAGCCAATAAGCCATTCAATTAAAATTAGTGGTAGTGCAATGACCGACGTCTTGAATAATCAAAATTCATTTTTAGAGAACCATCTGAAACAATTGGATGCTTTTAAATCTCGTTTAGAAGAGGTGTTGCATAAAACCTCAAATTATGAAAAGTAAACTACCTAAATTGTTTTAATGTTTATTTATAAAATAAAGTAATACTTATCAATTTGGGACGTTGTTCAAATTTCTTAAAATACTACTTTTATATATAGTCTCTAGCTCCTAAAGTTTGACTTAAATTTTACGATAATTTTGAAAAGTTTTATGTTTTGAAAATGCGGAGATTCATAGAATCTATAATAGTGTAGCACTAGTTTCCTAAGTTATCAATCCAACTAAAGTTCTTAGTTATGATTTCATCCTTAGAATCGAGGACAAAATCTCTATAGGCCGTTGCAACTGGTGATAGTTTTTTCGCTTTTAACCAAACTAAATTCCAAGAAGTAACTATTGGTAATCCTTTAAGTCGTATAATTTTTAAGGATTTGTTTTTAAGTTCATTTCGTATACCAATCAAGGGCATTATTGAACAGCCCAGCCCGCTAAGTACGGCTTGTTTTACAGCTTCATTAGAGGTTAATTCAATTTGATTTTTTATTGAAATTCCGTGTTTGGCGATGTATGCTTCCATTGCTCTTCTCGTGGCCGAACCAGGTTCCCTGAAAATAACCGGAAGATTTTGAAATCTCTGTTTTATTGAAAGACCCTCCTTGGTTTCAAAATTGCTATTTACTACGTAAAAAAGGCTGTTGTTCATCAATTCAATCTTTTGAATCTTCAATTTCTTAGGCAGAACAGACACCAAAGAAAAATCTACCTCATTATTCTCGAGGCTTTTAACAACTTTGGTTTTGTTTGTAACATCCATAATTAGCTCAACACCAGGATTGTTTTTAATAAATTCTGATAAAAAATAAGGCATGACATATTTACCAGTAGAGGCTACAGATATCTTAAGACGTCCTGCAATTTTACCTTGAAATGCAAGCGTTTTGTGGTCAATTGCATAGACCTCATTCAAAATTTTTTCTGCTGCTTTAGCTATCTCATATCCAAAATCTGTAACGTAAAGTTGTCTGCCAACGACCTCGGTCAAAGGGAATGGGAACTGATTTTGAAAGTTTCTTAATTGAATGGAAACGGCAGGCTGGGTCAGGTTTAAAATTTCAGAAGCTTTGGTAATACTCTTTACCTCTGAAATTTTTAAGAAAATGCGGAGTTGGTTTAAGG
>JBCCOJ010000336.1:0-2923 GCA_039025415.1 Bacteroidota bacterium
CATAGTGAGTATGGCCATTCTTTTTTATATTTGTACTATGACAACTTGGACAAAACTTATACATAATTTTTGAGTTTGGTCACACAAAGTTATGTATTTGTCCTTGTTGTCGCTTTCAGCATTACATTTGATTCACCGCCAAAATTTTTATTAAAACCTTCATTGAGTAATTGCGATAAATTATTGGGAGGTATTTCCATCATTTCAGCCAAAACCCGAAGGGTCAATTCAGAATTGAGGTAAGGCTCTTTTTCCAGCATCAAGGTCTTGAGTTGCTGTTTGTATTGGTCAATCAATTTCCTGTCAAGTAATGATTTTTTGTATTTCTTTTTGGATAAATCGAAAGTAGTTGCTTTCCCAAAAATCGGATTCATTAACGCTTGAAAACGAGGATGCGTGCGAAGTGGCTTCATGAGTGGTTCTGTGTACACCAATAAAACCAATGGCAATTTATAATCAATAGCTTGCTCCAGCATTTTTATAGCTTCTTCTAGTTTTCCCATCCTCGTTTTAACAAGAATTAGAAAATACATCGCACTTCCGACGAAGTCTGTTGCTAGCATAGCTTCTAGTTTACTGATGTACGCTTCTGTTTTTTGTATATCACCTAAGGCTGCATAAGCTAAGGTTGTTCCTCCTAATTTTGTTAAACCTCCTCCTTTCTTTTCTGGAAGATTTTTAAAATAAGTCAATGCCTCCAAAGGTTTCCCCTGAAGCAGTAAAATCTCTCCAAAATATAAAATTGGAAAGGGCATATCGGGTTGTATAGAGAGGCTCTTTTCAAAGTATGGAATCGCTTTTCCGTATTGCTCTTGGAGATAATGATTAAACCCTTTGAAATGAATCAATATTGCTGAAAAAGGGTCGAGTTGCAGGGCTTTATCAATGTAGTTAGACGATGCCTCGAATTTCCCTTCCATTGCAAGTAGATTCGCCATGGATAAATAATTGATTTCGGTTGGTCGTAACTCTATGGCCTTGACGATATGACGATAAGCACCTGCAAAATCCCAGTTTTGCCAACCACAAATCCAGGAAAGATTGCGTTGAGATTCAGGCAAATTTTTATCCAATTCCAATGCTTTATCAAGGAAAGGTTTTGCTTTGATAAACGCTTCTTTGGCTGGCAAAAGCCCCATAGTTCCAAGATACGAGTATCCTTGATTGATATCTAAATAGGCTAAAGGAAAGTCAGGTTGGGCGGCAATGACTTCTTTAAAAATTGTAATGGCTTTTAAGGTACTTTCCTTTGTCAATTTCGCTAAATAGTATCTTCCTTTTAGAAAGAGCTGATAAGTGGCAACTGGAATGTCAGGAACATCGACTAAGTTATTACCTATTTCAAAATGACCGAGATGTTCCCGCAATTTATCGGCAATCAACATACTGATTTCATCTTGAACCGCAAAGATATCATCCATCGACCGATTGAAGGTTTCTGACCAAAAATGAAAATCATCTGCTACGTCAATGAGCTGTGCCGTTATCCGCATTTTATTTCCAGATAGACGAATACTTCCTTCCAAAATGGCAGAAACGTTTAATGCTTGACCAATCTGCGCAATAGGTATATTTTTATTTTTAAAAAAGAAAGAAGAAGTTCGGGAAGTAACTTTTAGTTCTTTTATTTTAGTTAAATCATTGATAATTTCTTCGGTCATTCCATCACTAAAATATTCATTATCCTCACTTGAACTCATGTTGACAAAAGGGAGCACCGCAATCGTTTTGGTAGTTGTTTTTTGTTTGCCTTGGAATGCTGATATTTTCGGAAATACGATTCCTTTATTTTTTATCGCAAAAACTTCAACAGGATTGGTAATATTTTTAAATTTAAAATAACCCAAAGAAATCGTTGCTATTTCGGGATGATTGGTTAATTCTTCGTTGACTCTTCTTGAGATTAAAACGGCCCCCGCTACGCCAATACTTTTAATTCTAGCAGCCAAATTTACACTGTCGCCGTAAATCTCCGTACCATCGAAAACGATTTCGCCAATATGTAACCCGATTCTCAAAGGTACTTTTTCGCCTTGCTGTAATGCTTTTTGAATCGCAATAGCACATGCTACCGCTTCCACGCCGCTTTGAAAGATACTCAAAGTGCCATCGCCAAAATATTGTAAGATTTCGCCCTTATACTGGGTGTGGTATTGATTGAAAACAGTACGATGTCGCAGTCGGATAGCAGCAGCTTTCGTTTCATCTTTTTGCATTAACGCGGTGTAACTCACGATGTCGGTGAACATGATGGCAGCGAGACGTCGGATGTTCTTTTTACTCATTGAATACCTATAATTTTGGGCCTGTAATGTTTAAAAAGCGCTAATGGAACAAACTAACTGCCAAGACTTAAATCACAACGCAACTTAACCAACTTCCACTTATTGTTTTCTAATTGTAATTCAAAATCATTCCTCCAGCCATTTTCCTCCATTTGGGCAAATATACGTTCTGCAGTAAGGTAGGTAGTCTCGACGGACGTTTTGGTAAAATAATCGTAAATCAATTCGGGGCTATCCTGTGAGCAAGTAAATATATCGGCATCTAAGCAAGAACTAGGTTCATCCTTCGATTCTTCCTGCCAACTTTTTTCGCACTTGAAATAGTAAGTTTTTAATTGTTTGAGATAAGATTCACTTAAATAGTTGGTATTCTTTAAGCGAGCCAAATACGCTTCTAATTTAGGTGCCTCCAATTTCAGGTGGTCTCCACTCGTATTGATAAACGCCATTTCATCAAACTCGGAGGGTTTACCTAAATATTGTTGGTAGAAGCTGTGGATAACGTCCATTACCGCATTGGTATGTACAGCCTCAAAGAGCGCCTCTTCCAGTTGCGACTATTTTTGGTGGCGTGTCCCCATCATCACGTCGCCCTAAAACTTAACGTGTTTTTTTGTGTGTGGTGTAGCTTATTGGAA
>JBCCOJ010000337.1:0-2862 GCA_039025415.1 Bacteroidota bacterium
AAGCATTATGAATTAGCTTAATTTATTTCTATAGTACTCGTACAAAGCAAATTGTATACGAATTTTTGGCTTAGATTCAGGCTTGTAGGCATTGCTTTGTGTTCTATCTATTATTCGGGCTTTAACATTGTCATTCCAACACATATCAAATACCTCGATGAGTTCCTTCTTAATATCTTCTTGGTAAATTGGGCAGCTTACTTCTACCCTATTCTCAATATTCCTTGTCATCCAGTCTGCGGAAGATATATACACCTTTGGATTATCATTATTACAGAAAATATATAGCCTGGTATGCTCCAAAAATTTATCTATGATACTGATGACCTCAATATTTTCACTCATTCCCTTAACACCAGGAATCAGACAGCATATCCCCCTAACAATCATCTGGATTTTAACCCCAGCCCTACTAGCCTCGTAAAGCTTATCGACCACCATATAACTTGAGATGCTGTTCAACTTGATTTTCATATAAGCTGGCTTACCGGCTTTGGCATTTGCAATCTCCTCATCAATAAATTTGAATAGTTTTGACTTGGTATAATGAGGCGAGGTTATAATATGCTTGTAGCGATAAACGAGATAATTTATTTCGAAAAAATTGAAAACCTTATTGACATCCTTTAAAATCTTCTGATTTGAAGTAAAAAGCGTGAAATCGGTATAAATTCTGGCGGTAGATTCATTAAAGTTACCAGTACTAACAAAACCATACCGTTTTACCTTACCGTCCTCATCACGCTCCACAACGCACATTTTTGAGTGTACTTTGAGCCCGACAACGCCAAACAAAAGGTTAATCCCTTCATTTTGCATTTGTTCAGCGTAGTTAATGTTATTTTGCTCATCAAATCTTGCTCTCAATTCTATAGAGACCGTAACCTTTTTACCATTCTTGGCCGCATTTATAAGTGAACTCGCCACATGGCTTATTTGTGCAAGTCTGTAAATTGTAATTTTAATAGTACTGACCTTTGGGTCAAGGGCGGCTTCCCTTAAAAATTTAACTACATATGAAAAGGTCTGGTAAGGTGTGTGTATTAAGTAATCTTTTTTTGAGATAGAACTAAAAATACTGGTCTCTAAGCTTAATCCTTTTACTTTTAGAGGTACTATTCGGTCATAAAGTAAATCAGTTCGACCTAAACTTGGGAAATCCATATAATCCCTACGATTGTGATATCGACCACCTGGGATGATGCTGTCTTTGGAATCTATATCCATTTTTGACATCAAATATTCAAGCGTGTCCTCATCAATGGTCTTATCATAAACAAATCGCACGGGTTCACCTATTTGCCTATCCTTTACACTATCTGAAATTTTCTCGATAAAACTCTTACTCAAATCACTGTCAAAATCAAGTTCCCCATCTCGGGTAATCTTAATCATATGAGCAGAAATCTCTGAATATTGGAAAATGTTGAAAATATCGTGCAGACAGTATCTTAACAAATCATCTACTATGATAATGTAATTATTGCCATCTTTTTCTGGAAGAACTACAAAACGATTCATGGACTTTGGAATTTCGATAAGCGCAAACTGTTTGCTTTTATCTTCCATGGTCATTTTAACTGCTAAATAGGCTGAAATATCTTCAAGTTGCGGTAATTCTACAGAGTCATTTAGAACAATCGTTACTAAAGCCGGACTAATTTTCTCAATAAAATAATCTCTGATAAAATCATGTTGATGGGGTTGAATTTGATGCTCTTTTATAACATAAATGTTTTCCCGTTCTAACTCATTATGTATATCATTGAGAATTTCAAGACTTTTGGTTTGCTGATCAATTACAATACCGGTTATGAGTTTTAATAAGTCACCAGCTTTGATGCCTAATTCACTTTTACCCCCTTTTCCCGCCTCATCAATTCGTTTGACAGTGGCATATCTAACTTTAAAAAACTCATCAAGGTTGTTTGAAAAAATTCCTAAAAACCTGAGACGTTCAATTAAAGGTACATTTTCATCAGCAGCTTCCTGTAATACTCTGCCATTGAACTGAAGCCAGCTCAATTCTCTATTGATATAATCGTTCTTATCTTTTGACATGTCTATTTATAATCACTGGGGAAAATTGTTAACGTCGTGGTTCCTTTCTTAAGGTCGCGCCAAGAATCAATTTCAAATTCTATGACGGCCAAGCCACTCGTGGGTAAATTTTCAATAAACTTATCACCAAATATATTGCATATAGATGTGAAAGCATGATTATGTCCAAAAATCATAATATTATGATAACGATCATCTACATTCTTAATCGTCTTGATGACATTTTCACCGTGAAAATCATACAAATCAGGTACAACTTGTATATTTTCAAAGTTAAAATTGAAATTCTTTAAAAAAATTTTACAAGTTGAAAATGCACGATTTGCGGGGCTGGAAAGCACAACATCAAAATTGATGTTCTTTTCCTTGAATATTTCTGAAACTAAGCGGGCATCGTTGATTCCCCTACTTTTCAATGGTCTATTATCGTCAGGCAAATCAAATTCCCATGATGATTTTCCGTGCCGCATTAGTATTAATTTTTTCATTTTTTTATCGATTAAGCGCAAATTTTTCCGATAAAATGTTGCGTATCTCCGTTTTAACGATTATTTTCGTCCCGTGAACAGTTATTTTTGTGGCTAGGACTACAATTTTGTTGATTTGCAGTATTATTAATAGAAATGACCCCAAATCAAAGATATATTAATAAATCCATTTCCCTTGTATCTGATAAAGATACGTCTCCCTCACGTTTAAATAATTTGTTTCTTGTTTATTATAGCTTCCCTCAACCGAATAATTTTAAAGGATGCTTGTATAACTGAGAAAAAGATTAAGTCTAGTCATTTTTTGGTTAGG
>JBCCOJ010000338.1:0-2858 GCA_039025415.1 Bacteroidota bacterium
AAATTCAACCCTGGCGGCTGCCCTTACTGCAAATAAGATGTCAATTGCTTTGGGCCATCTGGAAAGTGGCTTACGTAGTTTTGATAGAACCATGCCTGAGGAGATTAATAGGATATTGGTAGATGAAATTTCAGATTATCATTTTGTTACCGAAAAAAGTGGTGTGGATAATTTATTAAAAGAGGGTAAAAACCAAGAAACAATTTTTTTTGTAGGAAATACAATGATTGACACCTTGGTGGCTTTTGAAAATGATATCAAATCACGAACAAATTTAAAGGATTTGAGAATTGAGCCGAATAAGTTCATCTTGATGACACTGCACAGGCCTGCTACGGTTGATAATAACAATGGATTAAGTTCGGTTTTGGAACTGTTGGAAAAATTGACTGATAAAGCAACTGTGGTTTTTCCAGTGCACCCAAGAACTAGAAACAATATTGATAAGTTTGGATTGGAAGAAAGGTTGAATCAAATAGAGAATCTTGAAATTTTGGGTCCATCAGATTATTTTAGTTTTCAGAATTTGATAAGGCAAAGTAGGGTAGTTTTGACAGATAGTGGCGGTATCCAGGAGGAAACAACTTTTAAGCAGATTCCTTGTTTTACCTTAAGACCAAATACTGAAAGGCCTAGTACCATAATAGAAGGCAGCAATACCTTAATTGATTTCGATTCTGATTCAATATTGACCTACATTGATTCTGTTTTCAGGGGAAATTATAAAGATTCCAGTATTCCTAAGTACTGGGACGGTGAGGCCACGCAGCGTATATTAAAAATTATATCGAAACTGCCATTAAGCGCCGTTTAATTTATTTTTTGCAATTATGACTGAAAAGGAAAATTGGTATGTTGTCATTACTAAACCGAGGCTTGAAAAAAAGGTTGCAAAACGTTTGGAATCCATCGGGGTTGAGGTTTATTGCCCACTTAAAAAAGAGGTTAGGCAATGGAGCGATCGCAAAAAGAAGGTTGAAGTTCCTGTATTACCCTCAATGGTATTGGTAAAACTTACAGAAAAAAGTAGGAATATAGTTTTTGGAGTTGCTGGGGTAGTGCGTTATATGTTTTGGTTAGGTAAACCGGCAATAGTTAGAAACGAAGAAATAGATGCTCTTCAAAAAACCATGAAATCCGGCTATAAGGTATTGGATGTAGAGAGAATAGCAGTTGGTGATACTATACAATTAGAAGGTATGGGAACCTTAAAAAGGGAAACTGGTACGGTAAAGTACGTTTCAGGAAATCATTGTTGGATTGTAATGGACAGTCTCGGCTATGTCGTCAAGATGAATATTTAATCTGAAATTAATTCTCATAAACTATGCCTTTTGCGATTAAAATGTATTTTCGCAAATTCATATCAGAGGGTTGAATCTGATTGGTTACATTTGGAAAAACATGGCTTGGTTACAATAAAAATTTTCATGTGACTAACCGTGGCGAAGCCGTCTCATAACTCTAATTTACGAGACGTACATTTAGTAAAGAAACAAAGTTAGAATGCAAAACATTAAAAACATCTGTTGTATCGGTGCTGGTTACGTTGGTGGTCCAACTATGGCGGTTATAGCTCAAAAATGCCCTGATATCAACGTCACTGTAGTAGATATCAATGAGCAACGAATTAACGCTTGGAATGACGATAACGTCAATAATATTCCAATTTACGAGCCAGGACTAGCCGACATAGTAAAAGAGGCAAGAGGTAGAAATCTATTTTTCTCTACTAAAGTTGATGAGGCCATCTCTAATGCTGAAATGATTTTTATTTCAGTGAACACACCAACTAAAACCTACGGTATTGGTAAAGGAATGGCCGCAGACCTCAAATGGATTGAGCTTTGTGCAAGACAGATTGCTCGGGTAGCAAAAAGTGACAAAATCGTAGTTGAAAAATCCACATTACCTGTAAGAACTGCTGAAGCTCTAAAAAACATATTAGAAAATACGGGTAATGGGGTTAAATTTCAGATTTTATCAAATCCTGAATTTTTGGCTGAAGGTACTGCCGTTGAAGATCTTCTTAACCCAGATAGAGTACTTATAGGTGGTGATCTTGATACTAAAGAAGGTAAGGAAGCCATACAAAGTCTAGTTGATATCTACGGGCAATGGGTCAATCCTGATAATATATTAACAACTAATGTCTGGTCGTCTGAACTCTCAAAATTAACAGCTAACGCATTTTTGGCTCAACGTGTTTCGAGTATAAATGCTATGAGCGAATTATGTGAGAAAACAGGCGCAGACGTTAACGAAGTAGCGCGAGCTATTGGTATGGATTCCAGAATCGGGCCAAAATTCCTAAAGGCTTCAGTTGGTTTTGGGGGCTCTTGTTTTCAAAAGGATATATTGAACTTGGTTTATATTGCCAAATCTTTTGGTCTTAACGAGGTTGCAGATTATTGGGAGCAAGTTATCGTGATGAACGACCATCAAAAACGTCGTTTCGCAGCCAATATCGTCAATACGCTTTTCAATACCGTTTCTGGTAAGAAAATTACTTTACTGGGTTGGGCTTTTAAGAAAGATACCAACGATACTCGCGAGTCCGCTGCGATTTATGTAGCAGATTACTTATTAAATGAACATGCAAATGTAGTCGTTTATGATCCTAAAGTAAAGGCTGAACAGATTTACGCAGACTTAAACTATTTAGGATCAAGAAGTGATGATGAAAACAGAAAATTGTTGACTGTGTCTAATGACACCTATGAGGCATGTAATGAAGCCCACGCTGTGGCTGTATTGACTGAATGGGATGAATTTAAAACTTACGATTGGGAAAGGATTTATAATAACATGCTCAAGCCTGCCTTTTTATTTGATGGAAGAAATATACTAGACAGTCA
>JBCCOJ010000339.1:0-2841 GCA_039025415.1 Bacteroidota bacterium
ATTTACATTCAATGCGTACATAATTGTTGCTATTAAAACAAAACCAGCATAGAGATAATTTTGATTGGGATTAACGTCTGCTCCGCGAAGCACTAAAATTGACGTTCCAACAAAACCAACAATGACTCCAATCATCTGTTTTCTTGTAAAACCAATTCCAAAAATGGCAAAGCCAAGCAAAATTGCGTTTAGGGGAACTAGCGAATTCAATACAGAGGTGATGGCACTATCAATTTCAGTTTGGGCAATGGCAAACAAAAAAGCTGGAAAGAACGACCCTACAAAGCCTGAAACAATGACCCATTTCCATTCAGATTTAGTTATGTGCCTTAGCTTACCAGATCCAAAAACCAAAAGGATAAAACCGGTTATTAAGGTTCTAACCGCGCCCAGCTGATAAGGGGTCAAACCCACCAAACCCTTTTTTATCAGAATGAAACTACTCCCCCAGACTATGGAAAGTATTATTAAGTAAAGCCATTTTCTGTTCTGTTCTGACATAAGTGTTAAACCGAGGTGCAAAGAACGTTAATTTGATTTTGCAAAGTTGGCCTTTTTCCTATTTTTGTTTGATAAAATTAAACCCATTGAAATTATGAAGAATTATCTAGTGATAATGTTGATGGCCTTGGTGTTGTTTTCCTGTAAAAATCAAGAAGCAGAGGTGAAAACGATTGGGTCTGAGACTGCAAAAAAGGAAAAGGTTTTGAATCCAAATGCCACATATGCAAAAGCCGAGTTCAAAATTGAGGGAATGACCTGTGCCATGGGCTGCGCAAAAGCTATTGAAAAAAAGATGGCTAAGATGGATGGTGTAAAAACAGCTAAAGTAGATTTTGAACGAGAGCTTGCCATGGTGGAATACGATGAGGAAATGGTAACACCTAACAGTCTAGAGGAAGCGGTTGCCAAAGCCGGTAAAACTTACAAGGTGAAAGAAATGAAAACCGTAGACGCCTTTTCTGAAAATTCTGAAACCGAAAATTCAAAAGAATAGGTTTTTTAAACCAACAGATATGTAACCAAAGCTCATTTCATTAATTAGAAATGAGCTTTTTTGTTTTAATAATTTAACGCAGTCCGAAACCCTTACCAGCCCACCAAGGGTGAATTTCAATTTCCAATCGGCCCGCCTTGACCATTGGGTCTGAATTAGCGAGGCTATCGGCCATCTTAAGAGTTGGCACGTTGTAGATGGTAATTCCTCGAATATCGCCATCATCCCCGAAAGGACCTGAAATATCAGCAAAGCCCAGCTCATACATTTTACTTAAATGTTCTAGATGTAAAGTTTGTAAACTGTCAAGTGACTCCTTGTTTTGAGATGTGTTTTCTCCTCTTTTCAAGAACGCCAAATAATACTGCTGCATTAAGATTGTATCTTGGGTCTTTTCATCTACATAGTCAAAAACCTGGTAACCTTGAGCAACTAAGTCTTTCTTTATCTGTGCGGTTGATCGGGACTCCGTATTTTTTTGTTCGGTCGTTGTAACTTCTAGTTCCTGGATATTTTCCTGACACGAAAAGACGGCTATAAGCATCAAGAATAGTATTCTGAATTTATTCATAATTCCAATTTTTAAAGGGATTTTTACTTAACTGTGAATTGTAGTAGCGCTGGTCTCCCGTTACTTCCATACCCAGCCATTCTGGGCTCTCAAATGCTTCTCCTTTAGTTGTTAATTCTATTTCAGCAACTGTCAACCCTTTATTGTCTCCATGAAATTCGTCTACTTCAATAATATGGGTTCCAGACTTCACTTCGTAGCGAATCTTATCAATGATGCCCGGCTCACAAAGCTTAATTAAATCCTCACCCTCTTTTTTAGAAATTTCGGTTTCCCATTCAAAACGTGACAGTCCATCATCAGAGGATTTTCCTTTCACGGTCAAAAAAGCAGAATTCCCCTGCAACCTAATCCGTACCGTTCGCTCTGGATTCGTATTCAAAAAACCCTGAACAATTCGAGTGGAACTGAACGTCTCTTTTTTGAAGGCATTAGATATTACCAAGAATTTTCGTTCTATTTCTAGTGCCATCCGCAAGTAAATTGGAAATAAATTGAAGGCTTTTAATGCCTAAATTTACGTTATGTTGCCCGATATACCAATCCGAAAAATAATCCATGTAGATATGGACGCGTTTTACGCCTCGGTTGCCCAAATGGATAACCCTGAACTTAAGGGTAAGGCCATTGCCGTGGGTGGTGGCAGTTCTAGAGGAGTTATAAGTGCAGCCAGTTATGAGGCGCGAAAATTTGGTGTTAAAAGCGCCATGACCGGTCGATTGGCTGAAAAATTATGCCCACATATCATCTTTGTGAAAAGTGATTTTGACCGTTACCGCGAACTTTCTAAGCAAATCAGGAATATTTTTTTTGAATATACTGATTTGGTAGAGCCGCTTTCCCTCGACGAGGCCTATCTGGATGTTACCGAAAACAAAAAAGGAAATCCTAGTGCGTCATTGATTGCTAAAGAAATTAGGCAACGAATTTATGACGAAGTTGGTTTAAGGGCCAGTGCGGGAATCTCAATAAATAAGTTTATAGCAAAAATTGCCAGCGACATCAATAAACCTAACGGGCAGAAGACCATCAATCCTGAGGAGGTCATTGAGTTTCTGGAACAGTTGGATATTAGAAAATTCTATGGCGTTGGTAAGGTTACCGCTGAAAAAATGTATCAAAAGGGAATTTTTACAGGTAAGGATTTAAAATCAAAATCGCTTGAATATCTTGAGGATAATTTCGGTAAATCTGGTCGATTTTACTACGATGTGGTTCGCGGTATTCACTTGAGCGCAGTTAAACCTAACCGAATTCGAAAGATCGGAAGAGC
>JBCCOJ010000340.1:0-2833 GCA_039025415.1 Bacteroidota bacterium
AACCCAGATGACCTAGGATTCTCTAGAGCAAATAGAGATAAAATAGCTGCTCAAATGACATCTGATTTTCAGTCAATTAGCTTACGTTAGTCAGTATTTGAGAACAAAACTATTTTAAAAGACAGACTTGTCTGTTTTTTAAAATCTGTTTATATTTGCATTGTGAGGCAATCGGAAATACGACATAGAATTATTGAAACAGCATCTTCCCTGTTTTATAAAAATGGCTATAATTCAACAGGAATTAATGAGTTAATTTCAGAAGCAGGTATTGCCAAAGCCACGTTGTACAGCCATTTTAAGTCTAAAGAAGACATCTGTATTGCGTATTTACGTTTTAAAAATTCTACATTTCTAAATGATATCAAGGAGTTTATCGCTTCAAAAGAAAAAGGGAAAGAGCAAATACTAGCATTGTTTGAATTTTTGCAGCGTTTTTTTAAAGAGCAAGATTTTAATGGCTGTTGGTGTATTAAAACTGTAGCTGAAATTCCGAAAGAAAATCAAAACATCAGAACTGAAATACAAAATCAAAAAACCAATTTCATCAATTTTATTAAAGATTTGATTATCGGTAATCTTGGAAATGTGAAAGCAGAAAATATAGATTCGCTGACTCGAAGAATTTATCTTTTATATGAAAGCGCTATTGGCGAAAGTCATTTACACCAAGAAGATTGGCCTATTTTAGAAATGAAATCAGTATGTAATCAACTGATTAGCTAAAAAAATTTATATCTAATAAGACAGACTTGTCTGTCCATAGTACTATTAATTTAAATATATGATAAATGGAAAATTCAAAAAACGAAACCGCTTTAATCATTGGTGGTACAACGGGAATGGGAAAATCAACAGCCGAGTTACTGCTAAAAGATGGTGTTGAAGTTATTGTTTTAGGACGTCCTAATAAGAATCTAGAGACCACTAAAGAAGAGTTGTCTCAACTTGGAAATGTAAAAACAATTGGTATCGACTTGTTCGATTCTGAATCAATTCAAAACTTCATATCTGAACTGAAATCCATTGCACCAAAAGTAAAATACTTGGTAAACGCAGCAGGATATTTCAGTCCAAAATCATTTTTAGAGCATACAGCTCAAGATTATGATATCTACCATAATTTCAACAAAGCATTTTTCTTTATTACCCAAGCTGTTTCTAAATTAATGAAAGAAAATGGTGGTGGTTCTATTGTCAACATAGGTTCAATGTGGGCTAAACAAGCCATTAGGGCAACGCCTTCTTCTGCTTACTCAATGGCAAAAGCAGGTTTACATAGTTTAACACAGCATTTGGCAATGGAATTAGCCGAACATAATATTAGAGTAAATGCAGTTTCGCCAGCCGTAGTTGTTACACCAATTTATGGTGCTTTTATTGAGAAAGACAAAATTGAAGAAACATTACAAGGATTTAACGAATTTCATCCAATAGGACGTGTAGGAAGGCCAGATGATATTGCTAAAACAATTCGTTTTTTACTGACCGATCAAAGTTCTTGGGTTACAGGCGCTATTTGGGATATTGATGGTGGTGTAATGGCAGGAAGAAATTAAAATCACTTTAAAGAGGCTCTATTTGATTTTCAATTAGAGCCTCTTTTTATCAAAAACACAACGTATTGAAAGAGCGAATTTTAATTGTTGGTGGTGGTTTAAGCGGATTGACTCTTGCCTATTTACTTTCTAAAAGAAATATACAAGCAAAAATTATAGAAGCCTCACCAAGATTAGGTGGACGTATTCAAACCATAAACGGAACACTTGAAACACCATTAGAATTGGGAGCAACTTGGTTTTCGGATATGCATCAAAACTTATGCACACTTATCGATGAATTAGGTTTAAAGAAATTTGAACAGTTTTCTAAAGGCAAATCTTTATTTCAAACCAAGTCATTTGAGCCGCCACAAGAATTTTTTGTGCCAGAATCTCAAAGTCCATCCTATAGAATAAAAGACGGAACTCAAACACTCATTGTTACATTGGCGAATCAATTAGATAATGAAAAAATAAAACTAAACACCCAAGTTGTAGCGATTACAGATCTAGGTAACGAATTAGATGTTGAAACTTTTTACGGACAAAGATTACAAGCAGATAAAGCCATATTATGTTTACCACCACAGTTGGCAGGTTCACAAATTCAATTTTCACCCGAATTGTCAAATTCAATTTCTAAAGCTTTGCCAACAGTTCAGACTTGGATGGCAGGTTCTATAAAGTTCGTTTTGGAGTACAACAAACCTTTTTGGCGGAATAATGGATATTCAGGAATGTTATTTAGTCACTCAGATATAGTCAGCGAAATGCACGACCATACAAATGCGGAAGAAAATAAATTTGGATTTACAGGATTTTTAAATGGTGGTACGATTTCTTACTCTCGAGAAGTAAGAAAAGAATTCGTGCTAAGGCAACTAATAGAACTTCTTGGTAATGAAGTTTTAAACTACAGCAGTTATTCTGATAAAGTTTGGACAGATGAATTCGTAATGAGTGAAAACCAAACTATTCTTAGACCACATCAAAATAACGGACATCGTTTGCTACAGAATAGTTATATGAACGATAAACTATTCTTCTCGGGAACAGAAACAGCAACAGAATTTGCAGGATATATGGAAGGTGCAATCATTTCGGCTTTAAGAGTATTTGAACAAATAAAGTCGAATCCAAAAGAAAATTAAACTGCACACAATAACGTGTATAAGTAATAGCCGTTTGAATTATAACTCGAACCGTTTTTTATTTAAATAACGTGAGTTCGATATAAAAACAGGGGTATTAAGTCGCAAAAAAGGCAGGAAGTTAGTATATTAAGTTACTGA
>JBCCOJ010000341.1:0-2795 GCA_039025415.1 Bacteroidota bacterium
TTGTTCTATTGCTCTTCTTACCGCAAAAATTCTCGGTTGATGATTTTCGCACTTTTGTATGGCACTTTTGAGTTTATCTTCTATAAATACATTATAGTCTTTACAAGATTTGAAAATGTTGAATTCTTTCCTCGCAAAATCCCATACAACACCTTTGCCTTTTATCAAATCTTGGGCTATTTTACTGCCAACGAGGCCAAAATTATAGGCTGTACCTGTTGCCCATTGATTTGCAAGCTCGACTTCGGTATATAAGTAATTTTCACCTCCCATAATAACTCTTACAAAAGATTGTTGCCTTGAGTTTTTCTGGGCTCTATCAGTTTTGTTTCTGTTCTTTAATATAGCCTTAATTTGAAAGTATAATTGACCTTTGTAGCTAGTTGCAAAGACATTTCTTATTTTACTTTTGGTTTTATTCGAGAAAAAATAAATATTATGTTCCAATAAACTATCAGTGATTCTTTCAGTTTTATAAAGCTTTATCGCATTCACTTTTTCTGTTGAACTCGGAGTTCTATTTAAAAAATCCTCCATGTTCTCATAAATACCGTCTGGATAGTTTGGGTAGTAAAGTGTATCCTTATTAATTGTTATTTCTCTTTCCACCTGACCTGTCGCAATGAAACTATTAATAAGAATAATTAAGCATCCTATTTTCAACATTAAATTTGAATTAAATGGCATATATAATTAATTAGATATCTAAACCAAAGATTTTTCTCAGGAGTTCTATATTTGGATTTTTCTCTTTCAGCTTTTCATACTTTTCCAAGGCGGTAAATGCATATTTTTTTGAGATTTCCTCGTTAACAGAAATGTCTAATTTCAATTCGTAATTCTGCAATGTTTTCCGAAGAAAATCAAGAAGCGGGTATTGGGCGCGTTCCAGTTCTACTCTTAAAGTGTCATTCGGGAAAGTCAATTTAATACTGCTGCCCTCAATTTGGGGTTCTTCCATTTCTAAAATTGAGGCCATAATACGTTCACCCTTCTCGTGCAGTTTTGATATATAGGTCTTCCAAGCCTTTGCAAATTCATCTTCGGTAAACGGGTTTACAGGTAAATTTTCTTCATCTATAACAACATCTAATTGTTTCAAATGATGTTCTTTCTTTGCGCGAATACTTTTTAAGGACAGTCCAGACGTGCGTTCATCTTTCTTGATATCAAGCTTAGGTTTCGGTTCGAGAACAAATTCGGTCGGAACCTTATTTTCAATAGGTAGGTTTTCCTTCGTTGATTTTTCTGATTCTATTGGGGAAGTTGTTTCCTCGGAAATTTTAGGTTTATTCTCAACAGGAATCGGTTTTATGCCTTTTGATTCAAAATAGGAGGGTGGGATTATGAAAAAATCATCTTTTTTTTTTCTCCATCATAAGTGATAGAGGCGAGTTGCATTAGACATAATTCCACTAAAAGTCGCTGATTCTTACTATTCTTGTAACGTAAATCACATTCGTTAGCAAGTTCTATCCCTTTAATCAGAAACGAGTGATTGGCTTTTTGGGACTGTTCGAGATACTTAGTCTTTGTCTCTTCACCCACCTCAAGTAGTTCTTGGGTTGTTTCATTTTGGCAAACTAGTAAATCCCTAAAATGGGATGCCAGTCCGGCGATAAAGTGATGGCCATCGAACCCTTTTGAAAGTGTCGCATTAAAATGCATCAGTAATTCTGGAATCTTATTTTCCAATATTAAATCTGTACTTGCAAAGTAGGTCTCATAATCCAGCACGTTAAGATTTTCGGTCACCGCCTTTCGGGTAAGTTCTTTTCCTGAAAAACTTACGACACGGTCAAATATGGAAAGTGCATCACGCATGGCGCCATCTGCCTTCTGGGCAATGATATGCAATGCATCGTCTTCTGCTGAAACTCCTTGATTTTCTGCAATATATTTAAGGTATTCTTTGGCGTCTTTTACCGTAATACGTTTGAAATCAAAAATTTGGCAACGGCTAAGAATCGTTGGAATAATCTTATGTTTTTCGGTGGTCGCTAGAATGAAAACACAATGCTTCGGTGGCTCTTCTAAAGTCTTTAAAAAGGCATTGAAGGCGGCTTGCGAGAGCATATGAACCTCGTCAATGATATAGACTTTATATTTTCCAACTTGTGGTGGAATACGAACCTGATCGGTCAAGTTTCTTATATCATCTACCGAATTATTGGATGCTGCATCCAATTCAAAAATATTGAAAGCAAAATCTTCATCACCCGCCTCATTACAGTCACTATTAATCATTTTTGCAAGTATCCTTGCGCAGGTGGTTTTACCTACTCCTCTTGGTCCTGTAAATAATAGTGCTTGAGCTAGGTGATTATTCTCAATGGCATTCTTCAAAGTATTGGTAATAGCCTCTTGCCCCACAACATCCTTAAATGTCTGAGGTCTATATTTTCTAGCCGATACAATGAAATGTTCCATTTTAACTTATTACTGCTATAAAATTCTTTTAAATAAAATGATGTGGATTTAACTTAACAACTTAGGGTTTTGAATCTAATTTAATCAATATTCTTAATAATCTTTTCTAAATCTTTTTTACTCGTTTTTCTGTTACTTGATTTGGTTAAGGCTCCAATGTTTCCGCCAATTCCCATTGAGGAAGGGGCAGCATAGCCAATAATCTCGCCAGTAGCAGCATCTATCACATATTGTACAAAGATAAGTTTTGAAATTTTTATGGCGGATTTTTTGGTGAAGGCACGGCGATTGCGATCGAACGGCCCTGACCATGGTGGATTATGAGGCTTTGAGCGCGGTTTTGGCCTCGCTCACCGAGGGCGAAA
>JBCCOJ010000342.1:0-2785 GCA_039025415.1 Bacteroidota bacterium
AATGATAAGACTGAACAAATCGTTTCTGATGAGAATAATTCCAACGATTTATCAGACATAGCAACTAAGGACTTTAGGGAGTTTAAAGTTTTGGATTCTAAATTTATTAAAAAGTCTGAAATCTGGGAATCGCTAAATACTCAAATGGCTGATTTTTCCGAAGAAAATTATACGGCTCTAAAACCTTTAATTCTTGAAAAGGATATCCCGTTCATCCAAAATCAGATTTCTCAAGGAAAATTGACTTATGAAGGCTTAACCAAATTTTATCTCTATCGAATCAGAAAATTTGATAGGGAAAATGACCTATCCGTCAATTCGGTAATAGCCATCAATCCAAACATCATCGACCAGGCCAGACTGAAAGATAAGGAGCACAAGACTAAATCTGCTAAACACCCCATCTTCGGTATGCCGATTTTACTCAAAGACAATATAAACACCTTAGATTTACCAACTACTGCTGGTTCAATTGCACTCCAAAAAAACTATACCAAAAACGCGTTTATCACTCAAAAATTGGTAGAAAACGGTGCATTGATTTTGGGCAAGGCCAATCTTAGCGAATGGGCCTATTTTTTCTGTGGTGATTGCCCTAGTGGTTATAGTGCCATTGGGGGACAGACCTTAAACCCTTACGGCAGAAGAACCATTGATACTGGCGGTTCAAGTTCTGGAAGCGGGGTTGCTGTTGCTGCAAATTTTTGCGTGGCTGCAGTTGGTAGCGAAACTGCAGGTTCTATTTTATCTCCATCCAGTCAGAACTCAGCCGTAGGTCTAAAGCCAACCGTAGGTCTGCTAAGTAGGACGGGTATTGTACCAATTTCCTCCACTTTGGACACACCAGGACCTATAACCAAAAATGTCACTGATAATGCCATTCTTTTAGATGCGATGAAAGGGTTTGATGCTACAGATTTTAAGTCCTTCGAAATAGATTTTGAACTTAAAAACTATTACGATAATCTTTCAACCGAAAGTTTAAACGGAAAACGATTTGGTGCAATGAAAGAACTTATGAAAGATTCGCTTTACAAAAATGCTATTGATGTTTTAAAGAACCAAGGTGCTGAAATCGTTCAAATTTCCGCAGAAGAAGTTGGCTTACCAGACTTTATAAGATTGCTCAATTTAGATATGAAAGCTGATTTAGCCGATTATTTCGCTAAATACATGGACAAGGACTTGAAATTCAGCTCTATTGAGGATGTCATGGCTTTTAATGAAACAGATAGTATTAATATTATGCCATACGGACAGCGACTTTTCAAAGGCGTATCAAATGATGCTGCTACTAAAGAAGAATTTGACGCCATCAAGGATATCTTGAAAAGTAACGGTCGTCGGTTCTTTGATTTGCCAATGAAAGCCCAAAATTTGGATGGTATTTTATCCATTAACAATTATCACGCAGCCGAAGCGGCTGTAGCTGAATACCCAGCATTGACCATCCCGATGGGTTATACATCCAACGGTACACCAAAAGGATTGACTTTTATTTCGAAAACTACTTCTGAAAAAGATTTACTGGATTGGGCTTTTGCTTATGAGAAGGCTTCGAAAATGCGTGTGGCTCCTGAAAACTATAAGTAAATTATTCGTTTATTAAGTCATTGATTTTCCCCCACAATTCATTATCAAAACTTGATAAAGCGAAATTGACATTTTCAGCGGCGTCCCCCATTCTAACAATTACCAAATCTAAACTAGGGATGATATAAATCTTTTGGTCATTGCGGCCAAGAGCGCAGACCATATCAGCTGGAGCGTTTGGAATGAGCTCCCCTTGAAACTCAATTTGCGATTGAGGTAAGCGGTAGCTAGATTTACCATTAAGCCACCACAAATATCCGTAAGCTTGATTTAGATTTTGGGAGGTTGAGGTCGACTCGTCCATAAAAGCTTCTGGAATAATTTGAATACCATCCCAGTTACCCTTATTTGATGCCAAAAGACCAAAACGGGCCATGCTTCTGGTATCGCTCCAGTAAACATTAAAATCCTGTAATTGAATCCATGCCCCTTTCATGCCGATTTTGTTCTTTAGCTTAGATTCAAAATAGTCTTCAAAATCAACATTACTTGCCGAAGCAATAACATCCTGCATTTTTTTATAAACATTATGATAAGCCCAACGGTTTCCTGCGTCGGCAATGTATTGGAGATTTTCGGGCGAAACGTCATCTCCAACCGTATCGTCGAGCCCTGAATTCATGGCCAACAGATTTTTGCAGGTAATTAGATTTTCTTTTTCAATCGGGGCACTTGTCCAACCAACTCCCAAATAATCAGAAACGGGATTATTCAATGAAATTAAACCTTCAGCTTGAGCGATTCCTGAAACTGCTGTAGTCAAGGTTTTACCCGCACTGGCCCAATACCAATTCGCGTTTATGTTATGCCCGTTCAAATAAATTTCAGTTTCCTCAACGATCTTGCCGTTTTGGAGCATGATAAAGCTCTTACCATTTGTTTCATCCAAAAAATCAATCAATGGTTGCAACGCACTTTCATTCCAATCCAATTCAGTCATAGAAACAGTTTCCCAAGGAGCATTAGTGTCCAACGGTGGAAAATAAACTGCCGCTGTTACGGGTGGATTATCAGTTATGGTCGAGGCATCATCTTCTGAAGAACACGACAATAGCAAAACCAAGGAAGAAAATAAATATAAATACGTTGATAATTTCATAATATCATTGCGATAATACTTGGACTAACAAAGACCTTAAGGGTTTAACCAACCATAGAATTTATGTAATCAAGTGCCATAACTAAAACCTCA
>JBCCOJ010000343.1:0-2768 GCA_039025415.1 Bacteroidota bacterium
AAAAGTCGGAATAATTTTTCATCTTGAACGTATATTTCAAAATGAAACATTAAGAAATGAAAAAAAACTTCAACAATTTAGCCCTGCTACTCCTAAGAATAGGCTTCGGTGGATTTATGCTCACCCACGGCATACCTAAAATGAATATGCTTTCCAATCCATCAGATTTTGGAAGCGTTATGGGAATACCGCCTTTACCAGCATTAATTCTTTGTCTATTAGGTGAAGTGCTTGCACCAGCTCTTATAATTATTGGATTCAAGACGAAACTAGCGGCGATTCCAGCAGCAATCACAATGATAGTTGCCGCATTTGTAATTCATGCAGGTGATACATTGGCAAATAAAGAGCATGCATTACTCTATTTGATTGCATGGGTGGTAATTTTCTTAGCTGGGCCGGGAAGATTCTCAATTGATGGTAAATAAATAAAGACAATTTATCAATTAACGATTTTAAGATTGTTTGGCATGAGTTGCAACGTGTTTGTCGAAATATGTTGCGACTCATTCGTTATTACAGGAGATTCGTGTAAAATTAAAACTATTTATTATGAAACGTTTATTATGTATTTCGGTCTTGGCCCTGCTACTGTTTAACTCTTGTATCGTTAAATCCATTCAACCATTTTACACCACAAAATCATTAAAGTTCGATAAAATTGTAATTGGTAATTGGGAAGACAATAAAAAAAGGCAATGGGAATTCAAATCGTTCAAAGAGGAATGGAAAAAGGAAAATGAAGACCCAACAAAACTCATGAAAGAAGACCTTGAAGCTTACGAACGTTACAAGGAGGGGTATTTGGTGAAGTACACGCGCCGAAGTAACGAAGCGCTATTTATTGGGATGCCTTTTAAAATTGACAACCACTTATTTATTGATTTCACCCCTTTTCAGTACGAGTCTGACGACCTTAACCCCCTAATTGCTCAACATTTATTGAAAACCCATTCGGTAGCCTTTGTTGGGATTGACAACCAGAAAAATATCACGCTAAAATGGTTGTCAGAAAAAGCAATGAACCATCTTATCAACAACGATAAGCTTCGATTAAAGCACGAAAGAACTGGTATCGATGAAGATTTAATACTTACCGCTACAAGCGAGGAACTCTCAAGTTTCCTTAAGAAATTTATTTCCTCTGATGGTGATTACAAATGGGATAATGATGATACCTTTACGTTGAAAGCCATAAACGCTAAACCGTAAATGACATTGACTTTTAAACAAGATAGCTACCACAGACCCCTTATATTCAATGGGGTATTGTGGGTTTTGGCTTTTGTTATTTTGTTGTTCATTTTCGCAAAAGGCCAACAGCCCATTGCTGCAGATTATCTCTATACGCTCAGCTTCTTGGTAACACTCGCAATACCGGTATCATTAAATTTTTATGGACTAATACCATTTTACTTAAAGCGTGAAAAAAATCTATTGTATTCATTTCTATTTTTATTGATTCTATTGGGCAGTGCACTTGTTTCCCACCTCTTTTTTAATGATTTAGTTGATGTCTTGTTTCCATCTTACTATTTTGTATCCTATGTTTCAGGATGGGGCTTTTTGCTGTTTTTCAGCATCTTTATGGTTGCAACGACTTTATTGAAATTGGCTGAGGATTGGTTTTATTACAATACCAATGAGAATAAAAGTCTTAAAATTGAAAATCAACAAATACAGACGAAACTCTCGGCCCTAAGAGCACAAATAAACCCTCATTTTCTATTCAATTCCCTTAATGTCATTTATGCCATGGCCATTGCCAAGCAGAATGATATTACAACGGCAATCGTCGAGCTTTCAGACATTTTGAGATACGTAATTTATGATTCAAATACCGAAAGCGTTTCCCTAAAGGAAGAATTGGAACTGATTAAAAACTATATTTCATTTCAAAAGCATAGGGGTCATTCTGAAAACAAAATACACCTTGAGGTAGATATTGAAGATGAAAATTACAGTATTTATCCTTTGTTATTACTCCCATTAATAGAAAATGCTTATAAATATGGCTTTTCGGGAAAGGATGCATCAGAAACCATTTGGATGGATTTTTTGCAAAAGGGCGATGAATTCAGGTTTCAAATTAAGAATATGGTACATAATAATCATGAAATAGAACACAAAAAGTATTCGGGTTTTGGTCTAAATAATTTAGAGAATAATTTGAAATTGGTTTATCCGTCAAAACATAAATTTGAGATACATCGAACAGAAGAAACATTTGAAGTTATACTAAGCATTCAAAAATGAAGGCATTAAAGGAAATATCATGCATAATCATTGATGACGAGGTTTCGTCCCAAAAAGTATTGCAACATTTTATTTCAGAAACTGAATATCTAGAATTAAAACAAACTTGTAGCAATAGTGAAGATGCCTTTAGGTTTTTACAATTAAATCCAGATATTGACTTATTATTTCTAGACATTAATATGCCCGGGCAGTCTGGGTTGGATTTTTACAAATCGTTGAAAAATCCCCCATCGGTTATTTTCACAACAGCCTATCCCCAATACGCAGTTGATGGATTTGAAGTAAATGCCATTGATTATCTTTTAAAACCAATTGCCTATAATCGGTTTTTGGTAGCCATAAATAAGTATCTCAATGGTAGTAAAACATTAGGTGCAAACACCGAATTCATTACCATAAACGAAAATAAAACCTTACATAGGGTCAATTTTTCAGATATACTCTTTATTGAGGCCCAAGGAGATTACGTTAAAGTGCAGCTTATTGATAACATAATCGTAACGCATAGT
>JBCCOJ010000344.1:0-2723 GCA_039025415.1 Bacteroidota bacterium
CTTTTTGTAGGTGGTCACGGCAATTTCTTTGGCCTACGGTTTTACCATCTTTAGGCGTATTTAGGTTAGGTATCAACTCATTTAAAACGCTCGCCCTATCCTTATCATATAATGGTTCAATAATTCCATGCGCTACTAATCTATCCATAAATAACCCTATGATACCTTTTGCACCACTTCCTCTTTTGCCAACAAATTCACCTTTATTATTGATGATGTCAATATCCAATTTCGATAGTAAAGGAAGATAATTTTCTACAACCTCTCTTGTTTTGTCTATGTGTACATTTTTAGCAATCTCTTTAGTTGTAGCAATCGGTAGATTTATTGGTATGTACTCACTAACTTTAATTCGACTAATCTCTCTAATTAACTGACGGTAGGATTTTATCAGCTTATTTAATTTGGCAATATTTTGGGAGCAAATCACACTTTTGGTTACTCTACAATAATGTTTGTTGTCTTCCACCTCATGTTCTAAAACTAAAATATACCTTTCTAGTTCTTGCTCAATGTGATTCTTGAAAACCCCAAAAAATCTAAATTCCCTTTTCAATTCACCTTTTATAAAGTTACTTATCCAATCAAATTTTTTTACGAACATCCAATCTAAGATAGAATACAAATAAGGCTCTTTATTGGTCTTTTCGCAACACACTATTTTAGAAGACTCCATTATCTTATTGTCGTCTTCATGCCACATTCTTAGCTTTTCATTTCCATTGGAAATATTGTTTAGGCCAAGTAGTTCTACTACTTCATCTTTGTCACATTGACCATAATTTCTGCGCTGCCATATCAGTATTGTCATTACAATTTCATCAAATGTAGTTCCATCAATATTCCCTATAAATTCGATGGAACTTAGCGCATACGGTTTATTCAAAACTATTTCCATAATATTACCCGGCTTTAACAATATCCAAATAACGTTTCTTTTGCTGCCTATCCACGATGGTCTTAAACCGTCTGGCTTGCTTCTTTTTGTCGAGTACGATGTAACCAAAAAATTGCTTTTCGGTAGAATGACCAGTAATAAGCATTAAATCAGATGGTGGAACGCCTAATTCATAAAAGTTAGTAGCAAATGAACGCCGACAACAATGGCTGGAAATATCCTTCCAACGGAGTTGCTTTTTAGATAATTTTTGCCCTGCTTTTGAGTAGGTTTTGAGGTAGGTTTTATCTTTCAGAATTTCCTTACAAATTAGCTTGATTACTCTGTTTACTTCCTGTGAGGTGGCTTTGGGTAGGTGATTGTCATATTTTTTTAAGATGGTTTCCAATTCTGGCAACACGGGAACAATTACTAATTGCCTTGTCTTTTCTGTCAATACCTCAATCATTTTAATCCCATCTTCCACAATAATACTATCATTTACTTTGTGCCAATCAGAGAACCTAAGCGCAGAGTAGCAGCCAACTACAAATAAGTCTCTTACTTTTTCCCAACGTGGTTTTCTGGACAAATCGAGTTCGATTAGTTGCTTTAGTTCTTCAAAGGTTAGAATCAACTTACTTTCTAACTTGATTCTTTGAACACCAAATTTGGGTTCTTGGTGGATTGTATGGGAATGGTAACGTCTCCTTAAACCTTCATTCATAAACTGCTTTACCACTTCCATTACTTTGGCAGCATTATTAATGGAAAATTCACGGGGCTTGGAGTACATCCAGTTTACAAAGTCGTTTCTGAATAGCCAGTCGATGTCAGTCCAATTCAGTTTTCTCTTTCGGTCTTTAGCGTATTGTTTGAGGTTGCCAAAGACGGTGATAAATTTCTTCCAAGTGCCACGCTTGTTATTGGCCTTACTCTTTTCCTCTTGAATGTAGGATTCGATGAACTCAAAAAATGAAAGGTTCTTCTTTCCATCTGAACGGGGCCGCTCTTTTTTCTTGAAATAGTAGTCTAGTTCCAATTTTAGGGCATCTAAAGTAATATTAAGGTGTTCCCTCTGATATTCACCTAAATGCTCTGTATGGTTTCGTAATGACTTATTTAGGTCGATGTATTGTTGACCGTATTTTTTGTTGAAAATGGTTCTACCTGCTTTGGCGTCCCAATACTTAAATTCTACTTTTTGGCCTATGTTGTAGATAAGGAAATTTCCGTTCCATCGGAGAGTCAGAAATAGGTAGCCGAATTGCTCCTTTTTGTTCTTGCGTTTTATTACTACTCTAGGAGTAGGCGTAGTTACTCTAGGCATATTGCACGTTTTAGTTTTAAAAAAAATGTCCGCAAGTGCAATATAAAACTTTTTGTGGTTGAATGTTTGGTTGAACGTTTATTTTTGTTAATAAATGTTTTGATTTGTGACCATGTTTGGTACATTAGGGTTAAACACTTGATTTTAAAAGTAGTTGGTAGTTTATAGGGTAACACCTAATAACATTGAATAAGTCCTGTCTCCGCTACAATAACCCTGTAAGTCGTTGACTTGCAGGGTTTTATTAATTTAATGACACTTTTTTCTGACTTAACCGTGTCACTGGTTAAGCCAAAAAAAAAATGTCAAAACTTGAATACTATCCTGCCGAGTTAGTTAAGGCGAAACAAGCCTGTTATATTCGTTTTTATCAAGAATGCACTGAAACCCACGAAATGATTCGATTCCGGAGAAAATTTGGGTTGAATCGAATTGGTTTCACCAAGATGTAAACTTTTGTAATGATGTTCTTCCTAAAATATTAAAATATATTCTAAGCCCAGAAGATAATTGTAC
>JBCCOJ010000345.1:0-2682 GCA_039025415.1 Bacteroidota bacterium
GATTCATTAGAAAACATTGATTTTCAATTAAGAAAACAACTAATTGAAGTAAAAAGAGAAAAGGATTTAAAAAAAGAAGATTCATTGAAGAAAGAGTTACAAAATTTTAAGGATACAGTAAGTAAAAATTTTCCAATTATAGCGAATTATACACAAAACGTATTTAACATTGATGATTTCCAGAGTCAACTGGATAATAGACAACTTGTTCTAAAATACCTCTTTTTTTACGATCAATTAGCCGTTATTAGTATTACTAAGAATAATATCAAAATTGAATTAAAACCATGGACTCAAAGTGAAAAAAATCTAGTAAATGAACATCTAGTTTACTTGAAAAATCCAAATTCTAACTACACTTTAAATTCAGAATTAACAAATCTGCTAATACCAGATATGGTAAATAATTACAATGCAATAATTATCATTCCAGATGCTCCAATTTATAATTTACCTTTTGAAACACTGACTTATAACTCTGATTTTTTGATTAAAGAAAAAACAATCCACTATTCATCACATTTAAGATTTATCCATGGTTTAAATCTAGAAAAAAAAAGAAAAGATACAGAGACCACTATTTTTGCACCGAGTTACCCTAAAGAGAAGGTTGACTATGTTACACGAAATTATCCTGTTTTTTTGGAAGGTGCTCAAAAAGAAGCAGAACGATTAGCTGTATTGTTCCCTACAAAATCCTTTATAGGAGATGATGCCACCAAATCTAACTTTATTGAAAATAAATCAGAGGGCAATATATTACATTTGGCCATGCACGCTACCATAGATGAGACAGACCCTAGTCTTAGCCATTTTAATTTTGCAAATAATGAAAAACTGTTTTTAGAAGAAGTATATGCACTTAAAATTCCAACAGATCTTGCAGTGTTAAGCGCTTGTAATACAGGTATTGGTAAACAAGATAATGCCTTAAGTATGGCAACATTGCAACGTGCTTTTAATTACGCAGGTGCAAAAACTACCGTAGCAAGTCTCTGGGAAGTCCCCGATGAAACCACCAGCCAGATAATGATAGCATTTTATCAGTATTTAAAAAAAGGGAAAACTAAATCAAAAGCCCTGCAACAGGCTAAGCTCGATTATTTAAATCAAGTGGAAAACCCCAGATTCAAACAACCTTACTACTGGGCTGGCTTCGTGTTATACGGTGCTGATGCGCCAGTGGCACAGTCATTTCTTGATAACAAGACTATTTTTCTCTTAGTTTTTGGGGGTATAACTTTAATCTTCGGAATTTGGTTGTTTTTTCGAAAGAAATAAATAATTCACGACTTTAGGGTTTTGAACTTTATCTCTTTGAAAGTTTCTTTACAAATTGACTTAGGTTTTCATGTGAATGGCTTAACACACCATCAACCATAATTATTGGTGTACGTACTTGTTTTGAAGTGACGCCTTGTTCCTTGAGTTTATCCCACATATATTGACCATGTGCAGGGTTTTGAGTAAAATTTAAAAGCGTAAAGTCTACGTTCTTTTTAATGAGATAATTAGTGGCATAGTTGCAACGTGTACAGCCGTCTCGGCTAAAAACGACAATTCCTTGATTATACTTTTCGTATTCGGTAGGATTGTATAATTTATTTGGCTCGTTGGGTATCATGACTTGCTGGTAGTCCATTAAAAAACCAATTGATTTTCCAATTTTCTTAAGTCTCATTATCTCAACAGTGTCTTTAGGCTGTATTAATATAACTTTTTGTCCATTGTACTCTAATCCTTCAACGTCTAATAATTGAAAAGTAATTTCTACTGGTTCGCTTAGTGTGTTATAGCCTTTGAAAGTATAGTGTGTTTTTTCGTTTTGTTCTAATATCTTAACCGCCACTTGTTGGCTATAGTTATAGACTGAAAATAACAATAAAAGATAAATAAAAATGGTTCTCATCATGAATGAAATTTAATATTAAACTGAATACTAGCCTATAAATTTATAAATAAAAGTAGCTCCATAACAATCTGGCTTAATGCGCCTCCAACCAATCCTGGCCGACCCCAATCTCAACATCCAATGGCACTTCAAGTTTATAGGCGTTTTCCATTTCGGTTTTGATTAAGGTTTTCATTTCTTCAAGTTCGGGCTTGTAAACGTCAAATACCAATTCATCGTGTACCTGTAAAAGCATTTTAGTCTTGAAGTTACCTTCATCTAGCTTTTTATGAATATTTATCATGGCTATTTTGATGATATCTGCCGCACTACCTTGAATTGGTGCATTTACTGCATTGCGTTCGGCGGCGCCTCTAACTACGGCATTTCTCGAGTTGATGTCTTTTAAATAACGCCGTCTGCCCAACACGGTTTGCACATAACCATTATCCCTAGCAAAGTCCACTTGCTTGCCCATATAGGCTTTTAATTTTGGATAGGTTTCATAATAGGTGTCAATCAATTCTTTGGATTCGGCTCGGGATAAATCGGTTTGGTTGCTTAATCCAAAGGCTGAAACACCGTAGATAATTCCAAAATTGACCGTTTTGGCATTACTTCGCTGTTCACGGGTCACGTCTTCAATCGACACATCAAATACTTTTGAGGCGGTAGAGGCGTGAATGTCCTTACCATTTTGAAACGCCTCCATCATGGTTTCTTCCTCGCTTAATGCGGCAATAATTCGCAATTCAATCTGTGAATAATCTGCGGCTACCAATACGTAATCC
>JBCCOJ010000346.1:0-2681 GCA_039025415.1 Bacteroidota bacterium
ATAGTCTTGGTAAGTTTAGCTTCCAAGGCTATTTTTTTTAGAAAAAAGTCAGCTAAGGTGGTCGGACATCTGGACGGTATTAAAACATCGGTCAGAATGATTTGCCTTTGTATATCAGGACATCAAGTACATCATTTTAATGTTTTGAAAAATAAATACAAGGTTTTGTAACACCCCCTTGTTTTTAGCATCTAACCTCTTGAAAACAAGCATTCATTGAATTTCACTCCAAAATATTTCTAAAAATAAATTGAATAATTAAATAATCAAAAGGGATAAAACACTCAATTTGATATGGGTAAGTTATGCTCTTTTTAAACAAAAAGTAACATGAAAAATAACCTTTTATTCCTCATCTTACTGACAATTTTTTGGGCTTGTGATGATGACGATACTACAATACCAACGAATCCAAACATCACAGAAAATGCGGAATTGCCGAGTGACTTGCCCAACTTGTATCGGCAATTTTATGAAGACAATGGAGGCTTAAATTACGTCACGGTCAATGGTTCGAAGATGGCCTACACGGATAGTAAGACAGCAGCTAAACCAGTAATGGTTCTACTGCATGGTCTGCCTGACAATAATTTTCTTTATCGGGATGTCATTCCAGAGTTGAAGGCTGATTTTCGGGTGATTGCGCCCGACCATATTGGGTATGGATTGTCTGACCGCCCTGATTTGGAATACTCGTTTACAACGCTTTCAAATTATTTGGAAGGATTTGTCAAGGAACTCAACTTAACTGAAATTCATTTGGTAGTGACGGATGTAGGTGGTCCCGCGGGGTTAGGTTTTGCCGCAAGAAATCCCGATTTAATTTCAAGTATTACCATGTACGAAACCCTATGGTTGCCGGTAGATGATTTAGAAAATTCTAATTACGCTCCTCCTTTTCAAGAATTTTTAATCAATGTCAGAACACCAGAGATAGGCGAAGCAATCGTAGTTGCACAAAATCAAATGTTGGCATTTTTAAATCAACTAACAGTATCAGAAATGTCGGATGCAGTACAAGAAGTTTATGCTTATCCTTGGTTGGAAGAAGAAAGTAGAACTGTGATGCTGGAAACTTCTCGTTCTATTCCTGTGGCGGGCGACCCTGCTGATAGTAAGGCGATGTTTGATAATTATGGAGCCTATTTAACGAATAATAATGTACCAAAGCTGGTCATTTTGGCTACTCCCGGAGCTATTTCTCCTCCCGATTATGTGGACACAGCAGTTAATACTTTTGCCAATATTCAGTCAGCTACGATTGAAGAAGTGGGACACTTCATAACAGAAGATAAACCGGTAGAGTTTGCAAATGTAGTTGCTGACTTTATCAAAAATCTCTAACCCTGGTCGTGGATTTAGGGTATAACAAGTGCATGGTGGTTTTTACCTCAAAGTTTGAATTCGTGGAGAATCCGAATATGTCCGAGGCGCAATTTAAAGGCTTTTTACAATCTGCATCTTATGAAATGGCAACTAACGCTATTGCTTTGGCAAGATAAGCCAATTTATAAAAAAATAGTTTTAATTTTAACTTCCTTTGTCTTGAAAATAGGCAAGGGAATTTTTTTGAAAAAAAGGAAAAATGTAACTTGTTCTTTAATGGTTTTCTTGTAAAAATTTTCCCTTGTTTCTTACAAATTTTGCCGTTCGATACGGAAAAATTTGTTGGAACGTTTCGCTTGGTAAATTTTATAAGAAAGCCCTACTTGTTCTTTTAGAAAAATAGGTTGTGTCAGTTTCGTCTATTTTGCACAAAATAGGCTGAATGGAAGAGCAGAAAATCAGCTAATTTTTATATCATTGCGAAAAAGAAAAAATATGCAAATTGGCTGACTACCAATACATACTGTTAATAGCTTTGGGACAGGGGCTTTTACTGGCTTTTTTCCTTTTAACGTCAAAGTATTACAAAACAACCGCCAACCAATGGCTTGCCACAGCTTTGATATTATTATCATCTATCAGCATCATTGATGTAGCAGGTAGCAATTATGCGCCCGATTCTTTATGGTTAGAATTTCTTCTGCACGATATAGAACTTGGTTTTTTGGTTTACGTTCCGCTGTACGTTTTTTTTAAAATTTCTACCTCTAATCCAACCAATCGACAAATATCCTTTAATTTTTATTTACTCCTCCCCTTCCTTCTCGACACTTTAATTAACATTTTCATTGTCTTAACCTATCCCGTCGAGACCATAGGTTCAAACACTGAAATACAAATATTTTATGAAGTTGAGACGGTACTATGTATTTTGTTCAATGCTTTCCTGTGCTATAAATCTTACCACTTAATAAAATCTTACCCTAATAATTCGGCTAGAAAAGACTGGATTTACAAGATTTGGCAATCGACAGTGGTACTATTAATAGTTTGGTTGCTAGTAACGGTAGTAGGATATATGATGAGTTCGATGTTTTCTTCATTAATTTTTGTGCTTTATGTCATAGTATCCGTTTGGATGTTTTGGATGATATATAATGGAATCGTTAATCTAAAATTGATTGATGATAGGAAAGAAATTAGTCAAAAACTCGAAAGTCAGCCCCTTAGATTTGAAGATACTGAAAGTATTACAGAGTCAGTCGTTCCTATTAAAATTCCTACCAAATCGGTCGTTCCAATCGAAAGTCAAAATTCATCTGGCAGAAACACTTCGCCAGAGTCAAATCCTTATC
>JBCCOJ010000347.1:0-2673 GCA_039025415.1 Bacteroidota bacterium
GTTCTTATCAACCTGTTGTTTAGTTAACAACTCCCAAAAGATATTATTGATGTTTACTTCTGACAATTTTATTGAATTTTATTTTTCTCTGATGACCTACAACGGCTCGGCTAAACGCAGTTGGCAGCTTTTGCTGCCAACTGCCGTTTTAGCCATTGTTCGCTGCTGCCTTCTTTATTTCATTGTTGTGTTAGTTTAGCTTTTAATTTCTCAGCTCGTTCTCGTCCTGCAAGATAGTTCGGGTCAAGCAAAATAGCCTTGTCTAAGTAATTCAAAGCGATTTTTCTGTATTTTTTTGATTGGTGCTGCATTGCCCAAGCCCAATATGTAAAACTCATTATTTTGGCACTAGCATAGCTATTATCAGCTTCATATTTTTGAATAATAGATGTAAAATCTTTTTTAGCATATCTTCTTTTTTTGAACATAAACCAAGGAAGATTTTCAGAAACGCTACCTCTCATAAACTCTGGAGCATAAAATTTAGAAGCATAGCTTTCAGTGGTTTGACTAAAAATTTCAAATGCTTCTTTTAAAAAACTAAGCTTTCTCGTCTCTCCTGAAAGCAGTGACAGCGAGGATGCCTTATATGAGAGTACAAATGGTTTAAAATTCTTCAACTCTGTATCTAATTTTGGTAATACCTCATTCATTGTATTTATTGACTTTTGAGAATAGCCAGTGTAGATTTTATTGAAAAAACCAAAGTTCAAAGCAATTTCGTGATATATGATACCTAAGCGTATTTGATTAATGACACTACTATCTTGTTGATACGCTTTTTCCACTTCAATCAATTGTATTTTAAGAAAATTAGTGTCAATAATCTCCATAACATCATCCAATTCTGTGTGGACTTGTTGAATAGTCATCACTTTTATCTGCCCTAAAAGACTGTGACTAACACCCAATAGGACTACAATTACCAATATTTGTTTCATTTCTGCTGTTTTTTGAGATTAAATCTTGCTCCAATTTGTAGAAAATAAATGAAGCCACCTGCGGAAGCATTATAACTCGTTTGACCTAAAGATTTAGTATCTGTGCCGCTGAGGTTAAAACTCCAACCAAAACTGGCATCTAGGTAAAAAATTTCTTTGAATGGAAAAACTCTTAGTCCTAATTTTGATACAACATAATTTTTAATGATGGTCTCTCTTGAACCGCTTATATTATCTTCTAACATAAACCATTCGGGTCCACCTAGAATGCCAGCGTAGATACCTTTCCTATCTTTACGCAAATAATAATTAGCAAATAATTCGACTGCATTATTTCGTCTAATTGAAATGTCATCAGCATTTTCAAAAAAGGTGTTTTTGATAAAATCTGGCGGTACAACACTGAAGCCAATAGCCCCAATTTGCCAGTTCTTAAATTCAATACCCATACTTCCACCACCACCATTGGATAAAAATAGAAATGGGTAAGCATCCAAACTTAGCTGTAAGGGAGCAGCATCTTTATTTATACCCAAAATTTGACTTTGGAAAAAATTTGTTTCGTCCTGTGCCATAAGGCTTGTCATTATTGGAACGAAAACGAATACTAAAACGATTTTTTTCATTGCACTATCTTTTGATTTGTAAATGATAGTGCAAAGCTAAGTTGAAGGATTTTATTTATCGTTGACTTATGTTAAGGTTTTCAGTCTAGCTCTAATTCTACTCAAACTTTCGGGACTTATACCAACTAAGTTTGCCAGATAATGCTGAGGAACTTGCTGAAATAATTCGGGTCTTTGCTCAAGTAACTTCTTGACTCTTTCCTCAGGTTTGTCAGATGATAAAGACATAGCAATATTGATGACTCGTTGTGCGACTTGTTCTGCCATTATTCGACCAAAGGTTCCAATATTTTTATTATCTCTATATAACTTAAACAAATCGTCCTTCTTGATGATAAGTAGTTCAGCATCTTTAAGAGCAATGAAATTATAAGTTGAAGGAAGGTTTTGCTTAAGACTTTTGAAATCTGTGATAAAATTGTTTTGTAAAGTAATATCACAAGTGATTTCATTTCCTTCTTTGATGTGATAATGTCTAATAATTCCTTTGTTTAAAAACGCTATAAAGTCACACGTCTTACCTTCTCTCAACAAGTATTCCTTCCTTTTTAATTGGATAGGTCTAAAATTTAATTCGATAGTTTTTTTATCTGACTCTGTCAGTTGAATGAATTTTGAACAATATTTTAGTAAGTTCTCTATCATCGATTTAATAGTATTTTTATTTTTTGGTTGCAGCGAACGGCCACGGCGAGGCGCGCATAGCAGTCTCGCCGTGGCCGTTCCTGTGGAGTCCGACCGAAGGGAGGATTCCACAGGAACGGTTTCGCATCGGCGGCGTGCCGCATTTTTTATGCGGCATGACCGCTGATGCCTTGTTCTGTCCTTTTTTCTTTATAAGTTCAGTAGCAATTGAGTAGGCTCTTTTTTCTTCTCGACAATTGAGGTCAATTGAGAATCATTGTTGCTAATTTTACTTTGCATTTCAGTTGTTAAAATGCTATTCGGCAGTCGTACATTTGACACCAAAGCCTCATAGACTGCATTTCTATTTTCTTCTTTTGCTCCAACATGATAGAAGTGTTCCTTAGTTGCTATAAAAGAATCCTTCCAGATTGAAAAAACATACTCGTTTACTCGATACTTATTGCTTAACCATGTTGATA
>JBCCOJ010000348.1:0-2671 GCA_039025415.1 Bacteroidota bacterium
GAATTGTTTAAGGTCATTTTCTATTGATTTTTTTAAATCAAAAAGAATTTTTCTTTCAAAAATGGCATCCTGTTTACTAATGTTCCAATTATTAATTTGTAGCGCAATTAAAATACCAATAACAACTAAGATAATTTCACCTATAGCATATTTAAAATACTTGGATATTTTATTTTCCATAAGTAAGTCTTGGTGGATTTGTCTAAAGAATTTTATCATTGGTTATTTGTTGGTCATAATGAAGCACAACGGTTTTGTGTATGGCTCGTTGCGTGTAAATTAGCGATTAATTTCGGTTGAGCCACAAGCCAGATTTTTAAATTTTACTATTTATTTTTTTTTGGAAATCGTTAAATTTAATAATTTGTCGACTTTCCAAATACACATTAACTTCGATTAAGAAACTGACCAGCAATGAGCTATAGCATCTATGTAAAAGCAGCCTGTCGATTATCTTTAAAGTGAACTAAAAATTAGAGATATGGAACAACAAACTGCCACCCCCAAGTTATTCATTGGAATCGACATTCACAAACGCAGCTGGAAGATTCACTGCGCCACGAACCTATTTTATTGCAAGACCTTTTCCATAAGGCCCGACCCATCCCTGTTGAGGGATTAAGTTGATAATCCGCCCACGGCGGATTGACAACATTCCAACACTCCAATAACACCATAATGGAATAAAAGAAAATTAAATATTAACTTTGGGATATTCGATTAAGGCTTTTCATAGGACACATTGTTGGCTAACGTTTTTAATTTATCAGGTATTTCATGTCAAATTCACCTTCTCTAATCTCAACTAAATTTCCATTTGTGTCAACAGCATCGTATTCAAACGTTCCACCTAAAATTCTATTTTCGAAGTCGTGAAAAACTATTTTTAATTCGCCTACATTTTGGTCGTCGGTTGAAAAGTCGTAATCAGTTGCTGGATTGATTCCATATTTACCAAAGCTTGAATCAATTTCACTCTGAAGTTCATATACATCTCCAACTTGAACTGATTCCGCTCTGATATTTATGATTTTAATTCTTACAGCTTCGCTAATAAAATCTGGTGATTCGCCACCGCTGAGAAAACTAATGCTCATTATGTCTTCATCATTTAATGGAAATGGAACAAAATCTATATCAGCAGCAAGTCCGGTTCCATTTAAACTTGCTTTCGGCTTTATTAGTTTCCCGTCAACTTTACATTTTATTCCGCCTCTACCGTCGAATACATAATTTTCGTCATCAACATCAACAGATGCTACATCGCAACTAATTAAAGTCAAAATTGATAGGATAAGTATTGGTTTCTTTTTCATAATTCGTTTTTCATTTAGATGAGAATGCGCTTGAATGGTTGCGTCAAATGTTTGCTAACGGCTCAGGCCATGAGTAATTGCGCGGGTTAGCACTTACTTTGCAAGCCTGCCTGCCGGCAGGCAGGTACGCACCAAACTGAAAATCCGCAAGACACGAGCACGAAGTGCGAACTGGCGCCAGCAATTTTCAGAAGCAGGCGATAACAAGCAATTACTTATACCGATTGTTGTGCTCAGGTATTTTCTTTTTCCCATTGTTTGATTGAATACTCTGTTAGTCCTTCTCCTGAATAAACTGAAGCGTTTGGAAGTGTTATTAATGTCCATCCGCCTGGGTCAGAATAAAACTGGTGAAAATTAAATTCAGGTAAATCTTTTTTATAATTACTTTCAGCCATGTCCAAATAAGACCAAGCCAAAGGATTGACACCTGCGGCTATTTCGAATCCATAACCTCCACACACCACTAAATTCCAAGTTTTGAATTGAGCATTTTTATCATCATCTTTTGCTACTTCATCTTCACCATACTGTGCCAAGTGTCCAAGTACTTTTTCAATATCTCCTCTTATACCACTATTTTCCTTTGCATTTCTCATTGCAAACCGACCAAGTAATTCATTCCAAGGTTCTGTACAGAATAGAAAATTATATAACATCAATTGTCCGAAGAATTTTCCATTCCATGCCTCTGGGTTATCCAATTTCTTAAGCTCCCACAGGTGAAAGTCTCCATTTTCATCAAATTCAATTACGTCAGGAATTGTATCTGGCATTCCAAATTCTTTTCCTTTATAGTATTTTCCAATGTTGTACTTAAGCTCTAGAAATGGAACAAACACGTTATTGGGAAATTTTCTAAATCTTTCTTCAATAAACTTGTCTTGATACTGTCCTTCTGTCATTTGTTTTAATGTCACGTCCTGAAATATGGCTCGTAGCGTGAAAATTAGCGATTACTTTCAGGTTGAGCATAAGCCAAATTTAAAAATTTGGCGACTTTAAAAAAATGCCCAAACCTTAGTCTTAGCCATGACTTGCGCTATTTTTATACCCAATGTTAGGCGCACCATATTTAATAGAACCATTTTACAATTGTTTCCCAAAAAGGGCCTAGAATCAATATCGCAGGTAGAGTCACCAAAACTAATTTAATCCAAATTTTATATAGGACTAGTTTATTTTTCATTTTCCCTAAACCAAGCAACGTTTTGGGTCGAAAGATTGATGCAATGTAAATGAATATAGCCACCGCAAATAGTCTAATCCAAATAGGGTCATTTGGTTTTTCTACAGGTACAAAATCATCTGGTCTGTAACCACTTTTGGACTTGATTAATAGTTCTAAAGCTAAA
>JBCCOJ010000349.1:0-2663 GCA_039025415.1 Bacteroidota bacterium
TGTCCCGAATTTAAAATCACATGTAATGAACACTGAAATATTATCTAAAAAAACCAACAACAAAAAAACCAATACACCAGTAAAAATTGCTGTCGCCAAAGGTGATGGAATCGGTCCTGAAATTATGGATGCCACCTTAAGGATTTTAGAAGCTGCTGGTGCCAATATTCAGCCAGAATTTATTGAGTTGGGAGAACAGGTTTATTTATCGGGTAATACTTCCGGTATAGATTCTAATGCATGGGAAGCGATTAGAAACAATAAAATTATTTTCAAGGCACCAATTACAACCCCACAGGGTAAGGGCTATAAAAGCTTAAATGTTACTTTAAGGAAATCTTTAGGTCTATTTGCCAATGTGCGCCCGGTTTCAGCTTTGCACCCTTACGTACATACAAACTTTCCAGAAATGGATGTGGTGGTCATTAGAGAAAACGAAGAGGATTTATATGCAGGTATCGAGCATAGACAGACACAAGACGTCTATCAATGTTTGAAGTTGATAACTAGACCAGGCACAGAGCGCATTGTTCGATATGCGTTTGAATATGCAAAGGCTTTTGGTAGAAAAAAAGTCACTTGTATGGTGAAAGATAATATCATGAAAATTACCGATGGCTTATTCCACAAAGTTTTTGATGAAATTGCTGCAGAATATCCAGAAATAGAGAGTAATGCAGAAATTATAGATATCGCATCAGCGAGATTAGCGGCAAGACCAGAGCAGTATGATGTGATTGTTACTACCAATCTTTACGGCGATATTATCTCTGATATTGCTGCTGAAATTGGAGGCTCTGTTGGGATGTGCGGTTCGGCTAATATCGGTAAGAATGTAGCCATGTTTGAGGCCATTCACGGTTCTGCACCGGATATCGCTGGAAAGGCCATTGCAAACCCTTCTGGATTAATTAATGCCGCTGTTGCTATGTTGGCTCATATTGGAGAACAAGAAACAGCCGATAAGGTAAAGAATGCTTGGTTATTGACCTTAGAGCAGGGTTACCACACTGCTGATATTTACCAGGAAGGAGTAAGTGAAGCAAAAATGAAAACCCAGCAATTTGCCGATAAAGTTATTGAGAATTTGGGTAAAACTCCAGAACAATTACCAAAAAGTATTTTGGCTTTAGGTAACGGTCAAGTCACTATACCCGATTACATAAGAAAGACTGAACAAAAAGAATTGGTTGGTGCTGATGTCTTTATTGATTGGGCTGGAAGTAATCCAGATGAAATTGGCGACGCTTTGACAGAAGCTTCTACAAATAGATTAAAACTTAAAATGATAACCAATCGTGGTGTAAAGGTCTATCCTGAAGGTTTAGATGAAACCTATTGTACAGACCACTGGCGTTGTAGGTTTGTTGGAGTTGAATCAAAAACTGGACAAGTTAAATATTACGCTCCAATAAATTTTGAGGATGTTGTAGCCTTATTATCTAAGCTGAATCATGCTGAATTTGGTGTGATAAAAACAGAAAACCTTTATGAATTTGATGGTAAAAGAGGATTTTCTTTAGGTCAAGGCGAATAAATAAAAAATAAATATCAACTAAAGCGCATCGAGATATCTCGATGCGCTTTTTTTTAGTGCAAACTTCTTTTGTTAAGTATGAAATGCGCAGACAAACGAGTTGGTTGAGCTAACCCCGATTTTTTGGCGGGGTATCTGGTCTAATACCACAACCCTTGGATTGATTCCTTTTTATATGTAAACCGCCCGTCCTCGGTTTAATACAATTTATGATGGAAGATATATTAATTTTTTCCTTCACTTTTCCTTTTTTCCGGATAAAAAGAAAACTATAGCAATAACAACAAATCCAACTCCGGTTATTGTTGGTGGATTGATAATGGTGTCACGTTGCAATCCTTGATAGGTTATCATAATTGCTAAGATGATAAGCGCTATTGAAGAGATGATATTGATTCTTTTCATTGCGTACGATTTTTTTAAATAAACTAAGTTTTATTAGTTGTTTTTATAAATTGACCTCCATAATACAACTCTAAAAGACTTATCAAAAGACACGGAAATAGCCCTGTTGTAAAACCTAGTGGAAATCCATTGTTAAAGATTATAAAGAAAAAGTACAGTATATAACCAAACCCGAATTTCAGCATTCGTTCCAAGCCGTTCAATTTTTTTGTGAAGAATACTATAAAAAATGGAAGGAAAACACTTACTAGTATCCCTCCAAGCAGGCTATTCAAGTTTGCATTTGAGTCTAGGGTCATTAATCCTATTACTCCCATCAGAATTAAGTTTAAGGCCAGTAAGAAAAACAAATTTGCAATTTTAGAACCAATATAATTGATTTGGGTAGAGTGATTATCTTTCATTAATTCTTTGGAATCAATCTCTAGCGCATCACAAATAAGATTTAGTGTTTTGCCCCTTGGTTCACTTTCAGAATTTTCAATTCTTTGAACGGTTCTAAGGTTGATTTTTGCTATTTCCGCAAGTTTTTCTTGAGTTAATCCTCTATTTTTTCTTGCATTAATGATGATTTTTCCAACTGAATTCATATTGACAGGTTTCTTTGAACTAAAAATAGCAATAAGATTAAATTTCATTTATGACTTTTTCAATATTTTGTACGACATTTAAATTGTCAGATGAATGTCGTTTGCATAATTAAAAATTTAATTAAACTGAA
>JBCCOJ010000350.1:0-2637 GCA_039025415.1 Bacteroidota bacterium
CAATTTTCAGCTCGTTTTTTTGAGTTCACTGATATATTAAATTCAATTTTCTTCTCGCCATTTTTTAAGTCAAGGTGAACAAAAATTATTGCCCAACCGTCAAGCCGATAACGATAGGTTTTTCCATGACAATATTTTGGATTTAGATTTATTTTTGAAGTAAAAAGTTTACCTTTTGATTCAGGATTGTAAATCCCAAAACCGAAATGCACCCTTCCATTATTGAGTCCATGGTCAAAATAATCTCGGAATTTAGACAAAGTTTTTATTTGGACTATTTCTTTTTCCATTTCAGAGTAAGATTCATAGATTTCAGTTTCTGAGTCCAAAAGAATATATTCAATTAATTCAAAAAGTTGATTCTTATCTATAATTTCTGTTCTCTGCATAAGTCTATATCAAATTACCAAGAGAAAACTAACGTACTTGCATTAATTTCAAAATAATCTCAGTATTTAAAGTTGTATTTCGTGTCAATATCTAAACTTATAACCCACCACTCTTATCTGGTGACTTTAATTAAAGTCCGTAGTAATTCGAGAAATCCCATCATTTCATCTGGCGGAAACTATTCGGCGTTAAGCCCACGTACTTTTTAAATACTCGATTAAAGTAGGAACGGTTTTTATAGCCGCAGGCCAAAAAGACTTCGGTAAGGTCACATTCGTTTTCCCTAATCAGCGCCTTGGCTTTTTCAATTCGTAGTTGGTTGATATAATCCACTGGCGAAATACCCATTTCCTGTTTAAAGACTCTGTAGAAATTACTTTCGCTCATACAGGCTTGTTCGCTCAAATCCTGCACGGTCAACGTGTCGCGTAAATGCTCTTTAATATAAGCGGTCAAAAACGCAAAACGATGCTTACCCGATAAGGCACTGGTTTCGCTTTGATAACTTTGGCGCACGTTGGTTTGAAGTATCCGCACCACCAACTCCTGCACCATATTGGATACAAAGAAATCCTTTGAAGGGTGATTTTCGGTGTAGAGATATACCAATCGCTGTAGAATCTGATAAATCCCCGCATCGTTAGTAAAGTGAAAATTATAATCCATTAAATCCCAAACCGCACCATCGGTTCTGGACATGCGCTCATTCATTAACTGCACCACTTCCGCAATGCGCTCCTCTCCTATTTCCATCGCCAAACATCTGGTGGGGTTGGTTTTTCGGGCTTCGGGGAAATCAATCGTCATTAATTCGTTGGCTGGAAGTATCAGCGATTCGCCTGGTAAAAAGGCAAATTCCGGTTCCTCCCGAAGGTGCATTACTTTTTTGCCTTGAAACATACTTGCCAATACCGGACTGTCAAATCGCAGGGCCACTGCTTCGGCTTGCTGGTGGGTCTCAAAGATGTGCATGGCTGAATTTTCCAACTCGTAGGACGTTTGGTTTTCCACCAAATCCACCAATTTACGTTTCTGATAAAAGGAATCTGAAAGTCGCATTAATTACGAAATGTTTAATGATTTGTCGATTTTTTAAAACAAAATTGACTATTTTCATGAAAAAGATATAAATATTTTATCAAATATTCAATTTTAATAGAATTGTTCATACGAATAATAGAATTGTTCAAAGCCCGAGACAAATCCCCGCTTACCTTGTAGCAAATTATAAATGTTTAAAATTTCAGTTATGAGTAATGTAAGTACAACCGAAAAAGCGGCCATTCAAAAGCCGTCATTTAAGAACCAATACGATAACTATATCGGTGGAAAATGGACCTCCCCGGTAAAGGGTGAATATTTTGAAAACATCTCGCCAGTAGACGGCAATAGCTTTACGAAAGTAGCACGCTCTACCGAAGAGGATATTAATCTGGCCATCGATGCGGCCTGGGAAGCAGCACCAGCTTGGAATAGTAGTTCGGCTACCGAACGCAGTAATATGCTCCTTAAAATCGCCGATGTCATGGAACAGAATCTTGAAGCTTTGGCTCGCGCCGAAACTTGGGATAATGGTAAGGCGCTCCGTGAAACTATGGCGGCCGACCTCCCTTTGGCGGTTGACCATTTTAGATACTTTGCTGGGGTAATTAGAGCTGAGGAAGGTACAGTAAGCGAATTGGATGCGACCACCATATCCATGAACATTAAGGAGCCGCTTGGCGTTGTTGGTCAAATAATCCCTTGGAATTTCCCAATATTAATGGCCGCTTGGAAAGTGGCTCCCGCCCTAGCCGCTGGAAACTGCGTCATCCTCAAGCCAGCCGAGCAGACCCCCGTTGGAATTATGGTCTTAATGGAACTCATAGATGGTATCTTACCCGCTGGTGTTCTTAATGTAGTCAACGGATTTGGGGTCGAGGCCGGAAAGCCTTTGGCATCAAGCCCAAGAATTAATAAGATTGCCTTTACAGGTGAAACCACGACTGGTCAATTGATTATGCAGTACGCATCAAAGAATATCATCCCGGTAACCTTGGAACTTGGTGGCAAAAGCCCAAATATCTTCTTTGAAAGCATTATGGATGCCGATGATGAATTCTTCGACAAATGCCTGGAAGGTGCGGCTATGTTCGCCTTAAATCAAGGTGAGGTTTGTACCTGCCCTTCTCGAATCTTGATTCAGGAAAGTATTTACGATAAGTTCATTGAACGTGTGGTTGAGCGCGTAAAAGCTATAAAATTGGG
>JBCCOJ010000351.1:0-2590 GCA_039025415.1 Bacteroidota bacterium
AGTATAAAAAAAAGCTGCCTTAAAAAGACAGCTTTTCCTTTTTTATAATCTGAATTATTTTATTGTTGCATCATTTCTTCCAGTCTTTGCTGTAATAATTCTTGGTCATTAATTGTATCCCAACCGAATGCTGTTATAACCCAGACTGAAAATAAAAGGTAAAGAACACTTAATACTAAACCAATAATCGCCAGTATTCTTCCAATCTTAACATTTTGGAATCCTGTATACATTTCTGGGTTTTCTGCATAGATGGCAGTCGCTTTTTTGGCCAATACCAATGTAACGATACCTAAAATTAAGCCGATAACGCCATAGCAGCAGCAGGTTACTATTGACAGGATTCCGAGAACTAAAATGAGGGTTGAATTTTGTAACTGTTGTTGTTGTTGTTGTTCCATGTGTTGGTTTTTAGTTGATAAAAGTTTTGAAGATAAAATTTCCTAAAATTAGGATAGTATTTATAACGACCAAAGTAATAATAATTTGATAGGCATATTTAAAACTTCTAAAGTAATTTATTCCGATAACACCTAACATTAAGATTAGCGTATAAATGGCAGGATACATCTGGAATGCCGCTATAAAATCTCCGTGTAAAATAAGTGAAATAGAACGCTGCATACCACAACCCATACATTCTAAGCCAAAAAGCTTTTTGTTTAAGCAGGGAAACATATAATCTTCGGGAGATGTCATTTAAAACTTGAGTTTAAATTTCAATTGGGGGTTAAGCTAGTAATTTTTTAGGATAAGTTTTTTTGAAAGTGATTTATTGTCTCTTGTCTCAATCTTGTCGACATAAACACCATCACTTAAGGACTCTGAAGAGAAATTATACGTTGAAGCTACGCTTTTGATAGCTTCATTTAGAATTAGCCTACCGTTAATGTCATATAATCGCACAGTTTTTATATCCAATAAATTTGGATTCTGAACGGTGATTGTAGAAATCTTATTATTGGCAAATACATTTAAGTTGCTAAATTCTTCAAAATCTTGATTAAGTGTTTCTGAGACAAATACAATTTCAAACCTTGAGTCGTATTGACCGGCCGAAATATTTATGTCGTAGCTTTGTTCTCTTAAATCTACATATATATTATTATCCATATCATGGATATAAATAGATTGCGATTCATCAAAATTCTGCACGTCAAACAGACTAAAACTAATTGCTTGGTCACTTTCAGCATTCACAACCACTGGAATCACCAAATCGGTATCAAAAGCATTCGCTTGGATTACATAAGGGACGTCATCCAATATCCATGACGCTTCATTTGGAGCCGTACTTGACATTTTCGCTTCAAAGCCATAGTCAAAACCGTCTGTAGCCGTACTATGAAAATTGTGAACTAATTGTCTAACAAATTCATCATTAAATGTTACGTTTAATCGAAAACGTTTGTGTCCATCTGGTACGATGCTTAAACCGTATTCATTATAAGCGACAGAAGAATTAGTATTTGCGGTATTGGTGTCAGCGGAATTGTTGGATTCATTTAGAATTCTGAAAAATTGACTATTACCTGGTGCGATTTTTTCAAAAACTCGATGATTATTTCTTAGAACGACGTTTGCATCAGCAACACCTTCTATCATAAAACCTTGTCCAACAGGTATATATCGTTCAGCTCGTTTTGTTCCTCCTGGACCTGGAGGTGTAAAATTAGGTATTCCATTTGAATCATATTTTGCAAATGTTGCAAATGCGAATGTTTCTGACGGAGGTTCTGTATTAGTAATCGTATAAGTAGCATAACCTCCAATGTAAGAACTGAAAAAGTGAGATTCTGGTTGCTGTTCCCAGTAGTAAAGCACCCCTGTAATAGCGCTAGAGTTTTGTGGGTCATGCATAAATTCACGGGCATCGATAGCTGAAGGATAAGGGTTACCTATTAAGGTAAACATGTTTACTCCAACTAAATTTTCAATATTACCATTATTGGCTTTACCTCTGAAATCATATAATTGATTGCTAACGCCATCAATACCTTTCATGGTAAATCCTAAACCCGTATTAAAAGTGGTTGTTTCATTTAAAGGAATCCAGGAAGAGAACTGATTGGAGGCTATATAGTTGTAAAGCCATCTATTGGAAATTCTTAAGGGAGCTGTAAGTCCATCATAATCATTGGTAAAACCAGCATCTATGCTTGAAATTAATCCAGTAGGGTCACCAGAAGTTACAACATTTGTTGCTTCATCGATTAAATCTACCCTAATATCAGAATTCCCATTTGGTCCGATTGGAATACCTACAGGTGAGCACCAATAATTGAACGTAACTACATCGGCATTTCCCGTTTGGTAAACACTAAGTTCACCAACACCCGAGTTTCCTGTGGTACCTGTTCCCTGAATTAACTGAGCTTCATTTCTCAAATATAATTTAGAATCACTTTCGTTGAGGTTTATATCATCTTCAACGAATAGAACCTGATCGGACACGAAAATATAGCCATTATCCCGAACACTTAACTGTGAAAATGATGAAAACGAGATAAGAAGGCTTCCAATAATAAAAAATGTCTTTTTCATCTTAATCGACTTTAAGACAAGATATTCAATTTTTGAAATAAATCAT
>JBCCOJ010000352.1:0-2558 GCA_039025415.1 Bacteroidota bacterium
AATAGTTCTTTGGTGGTAAAATTTTCAACAAAGAAGTCCCTGAAGGCCCTCGTAGATTTTTGAATGCGTTCTTGAACTCCAACCATCGTATTTTGAGAATAATAAAATGATAGTTTGTGCCTTAGCATCTTATTATTAACAATACTTATATCCGTTGAAGACATCATATTATCAAAGGCCGTTGAATTTATATTGAATAATTGAAATGCACTGGTCGATTGCATATATGGAAGAAACAAGTTCGCAATGTCCCTGCTGGTATATTCTCTATCAAATAAAGTACTAATGCTATCATAAACTTGTGCTTTTTTTTCATAATAGGATTTAAGCTGAATTACATTTTCTTTGTCTTCTAAAAGAAACGTGCTAATATCATTAAGATAGTCTTGCTCCCTCTGCCTTTGAAGTTTGCTTTCATTCCATCCATTTATCTGAAGCGCTATTAAAATGCCTATGACGACAAGAACTATTTCACCAAAAGCATATAGTAGATACTTATTGAATTTATTTTCAGAGAGCAATCTTTGTCTAATTTTTCGAAAGGTTTTTATCATGGGTCAATGGTTTCATATAATGAATTACAACGGTTTTGGCTATGATTTCGTTGCGGAAAAATCCGTAGGATTCTTTCCGCCGTAACCGAAAGATAGCAAATTGCAATGACACTAGTACAACGTCTGAATTGGCAAAGCAATTCCTATTAAAGAATTCAGCTACAATGAGCTATACACGTTGTTATGTGCAGTTTATTTTCCTTTTGGATTGGACTTTAGTTCTTCAAATACTCTTAAAGCTGAAATGATTGCGCCCTCCATATATCCTGCAAATTCTGTTGCTGTCTCTGTTCCCGAGAAGAATAGTTTGTTGTTCATATAACTATTCTGTAGTAAAGGATGTCCGTTGTTTTGATGTGGTCTAAGAATAGCCTGGTTTCCGCTCATAACGAATTCATCTGTCCAAACTTTGTCAGAATAACTGCTGTAGTTTAAAACTTCATTACCTAGAAGTTCAGTCAGTTGCCGTAGAACAAATTCTTTTCTGACTTCTTGCGAGTAAGAGATCGCACCACTATTTAAAAATCCTGTGAAGCCGAATTTATTTTCTTCCGCATTGGTATGGTCGTGCATTTCGCTAACTATACCTGAGTGACTAAATAACAGTCCTGAATATCCACTATTCTGCCAAAAAGGGTTGCCATACTCTAAAACAAATTTTATAGAACCTGCCATCCAGGTCTGAACGGTTGGCAGAACTTTCGAAATTGAATTTGGTAATTCGGGTAAAAATTGAATTTGCAAGCCTACTAATCGTGGTGGTAAGCATAATATGACTTTATCTACTTGTAATTTTTGACCGTTGGAAGTTACAACCTCTAACTCGTTACCAAGGTCAGTAATCATTATAACTTTGGTGTTTAGTTTTATGTTTTCGTTATCTAATCGATTCGCTAACGTATCAATCAATGTTTGAGTTCCATCTGCTATTCTATAAGATGGACTTTGAGGCTCAGGCACAAAAAATTCCTGTGGTGGATCAAATGACTTGGCTTGAAATAATGATTTGCCTTTAGAAAACTGTTTAAATTTTTTTAATCTTAATTCATCGATAAGCGTGCATAAGTTTTGATGCATATCGGAAAACCAAGTTGCACCTAATTCTAATGGTGTTTCTAAAGTTCCCGTTGTAGTTTGGATACGTCCGCCAAGTCTTGGTGAAGCTTCTAATATCGTTGCTTTTATGTCTTGCTTTGAAAGTAAATAAGCAGTGGTCAATCCACTTAAACCACCACCAACAATTAAAATTCGCTCTTTCAATGTATTGTATTTTTGGTAAAAATAAGCTCTAATTGAAAATCAAATAGAGCTTATTTAAAGTGATTTTTAATTTCTTCCTGCCATCACACCACCATCAATATCCCAAATGGCACCTGTAACCCAAGAACTTTGGTCAGTCAATAAAAAATGAATCGTTTTAGCAATATCATCAGGTCTTCCAACACGACCTATTGGATGAAATTCGTTGAATCCTTGTAAGGTTTCTTCAATTTTATCTTTCTCAATAAAAGCACCATAAATTGGTGTAACAACTACTGCTGGTGAAACGGCATTTACTCTAATGTTATGTTCCGCCAATTCCATTGCCAAATGCTGAGTTAAACTATGCAAGCCTGCCTTTGCCATTGAATAAGCCGAAGAAGGCGTTGCCTTAATGGCTTGTTTTGCCCACATAGAACCTATGTTTACGATAGAACCACCACCATTCTCTTTCATTAATTTAGAAACGGCTTGTGTAATAAAGAAGAACGCCTTGTTAAAATTATGGTAGATATCATAATCTTGAGTTGTATGTTCTAAAAATGATTTTGGACTGAAATATCCTGCTGCGTTTACCAAGTATTTTACATTTGGTGCAATTGTTTTTAATTCTGAAATGAAGTTATGAATTGCTTCTTCATTGAATAAATCGATACCTACGGTTTTTACATTTCCTAGTTTTGATAACTCTTCTTTGGTTGTGTCTAAATTTTTGTTAGGTCGACCTAGTATGATGACTTCTAT
>JBCCOJ010000353.1:0-2551 GCA_039025415.1 Bacteroidota bacterium
ATGCCGAGATAAATGACTTTGATGGAAAGCTAAAGAGCACGCTAAACATTCACGGTAATGTAAACGACCCTATAAAATCATTGGTTTCTGGTAATGTCAAAATTAATGACCTCAAAATGGTTGATAAATCAGACAGGGAATTCTTTAAGGCAAAGGAAATTTCAACAGATTTACGAAATATAGACTATGCAAACAGCTCTTTCAAATTAGGGACCATCGCGTTGACCCAACCCTATATTTATTTTGAATTGGATTCTACGACAAATAATTTTTATCAAATTTTTAAACTTGAAGAAGAACTTGAGGATGGTATAGAGAATGAAATTTCAACGGCTACCACAGACACTAGTGCATCTGGGGCACTCTATTATCAGATAGATAAGCTAAAAGTGGATAAAGGTATAATGGATTATAGTGACAATCTTACAGGTGAGCCTTTCAATTATCACCTTAATGAAATTGCTATTGATTCTGACACTATAAAAAGTGATTCCCGTTGGGTAACCATCGATTCAGAAATGCTGCTGAATAATAGAGGTAATTTAAAATCAAGACTTGGTATTAACCCAAGTGACCTTAATAATTTAGATTTGGACGTGGTAGTTGAGAACTTTTTACTATCAGACATTAACACCTATGTAAATTACTATACTGGACATAACATACTTTTAGGAGACTTTTACTATTATTCACAGTCCAAAATAACCAACGGCGATATTTTAAGCGAGAACCAGCTTCTCGTCAAAAATGTCTCTGTGGAGAACAAGAAGGGTGGGCTTTATACACTCCCTTTAAAATTTGCCCTGTTTCTACTAAAGGACAAAAATGGCGATGTTAATCTAACCCTACCTGTGCGGGGAAATACCAATGACCCTGAAATTGATATATGGAAATTGGTATGGACCACCGCCAAGAATAAAATTACAGGAACTGTTCAAAACCCGATTGCATCACTGGCCAACTTAGTGGAAGTCGATCCAGCTGATTATCAAGAATTGGTATTTGACTATCATGATACAATACCAAATGAATTGAATTATCAAAAACTGGATAAGCTTCTGGAGATGGAGACAATAAAAGATGGACTAAAAGTACAATTAGAACATTATGTCGATACAACGCTACAAAAAAATGCGGTGGCTCTTAAAGCCATTGGACAACAATTTTTTCAAGAGAAAAAGAAGGATTATTTGAAGGATAAAAAAGCTTTTGAACGTTATTTAAGAAAGAAAACCAAAAACGACACCATAAACGTTGAAACGGCTTCCTTATTGTTAGTTCCTGACCAAGAATTGAGAATTTTATGTAAGTCATATAATGCTGCGTTAAGAAAAAATATTTTAGCGTACTTAAAGGATAAGAAACCTACGACTAATATTGAGGTGGTTGAAATAAGTCTTAATAATCCAGAACACCAAGGTTCCCAAAACCGATTGCTCATTAACTTTGATATGATTACTGTAATATCTGATAAACCGGATGATGTAAAGAATCCCTCTTGATTATATTTTTGGTTTTTTAGGTAAATTTTGGTCCTTCTGCTCTAGGTTTTTTTTTCTAGAAGTAAGGTTATTAAAATTACCATTTACATGCCTACTTCTTAGGTATTTTTTATTCTAACATTTACCTCCAATTATAAGCTACCTACCCAATCATTTATTCAGCTGGATTGTATGGTAAATGCGAGTCATGTAAAATTATCTTCAATTTACCGTCTTTATCCCTTGTGTACACGAAAGAGTATTCTGCTTTAACCAATTCACTCCCATCGGTTGGGGTAAAATAATAATCCCCCATTGAAATTGCTATGTCTCCTAAGATTTTAGTTTCTAAATTATCAAAACGAACCTCACTCCATGGTTTAATCGCGAAACCATGGTCTTCAGGATAATTTTCATCTCCTGCGATAAAGTATGATAATCCACCTTTAAAGTTAGTCCGAAATTCTCTCTCTGAAGCTAATGTTGGCTTAAATAATACGGTACCCTCTTGATAGTTGTAAAACACACTGATGTGTTCTTCGGCCGCCGCCTTATAGTCACCTCCTTCTGAAAAAAGTTTGCCAATATTAATAATACCGTCACCCCATGCTTGCTGCGCATCTCTAACGTCTTGTTTAGTTATGACCTCTTTGGATTCATTTTCAGAAATCATCTCGTTTTCCTTAGGGTCGTTTTCCTTACAGGAAATATTTCCCAATAAAAACGTGATAATAAACACCGATAACATAAAATTTGAGTTTGATTTCATTTTTCTTATTTTAAAATTGAGCATGCACTTTTAAGCTCATTTGATTGTTTCTTGAATCTTTTATGCAAGTTAAGATTTTTAATGTGTTCTATTTCACATTAAGTGTATTGATAGTAGTTTGCCTATTTAGATTTTTGATTTAAATATAATGTTTGTATTTCTATGGTAATTACTACCTCATGTGCTCTGCTTTTTGATTTTTCAAATTGAATACCCTACAATCATAGCTCCATACCAAATTTATATGTAGGCCATTTCAGATGCTTTTAAAGTATAAAGAAATATGAAATCTTAATGACTA
>JBCCOJ010000354.1:0-2539 GCA_039025415.1 Bacteroidota bacterium
GAGTAACTGAAGGGTATATCAATAGATATTTGAGCAATGTTTTAAAGACTTCTGATATCTACTTAAAGGATTTGAACTTTAAATTTATAAGCGATTTTGCCAATTTTCTGCACACATATTGGCCAAAGGGCCACCATAAGGCTATGAGCAATAACACTGTTATGAAACATGTACAAAGATTTCGAAAAATTGTAACACTAGGGTATCATGTTGAATGGATAGAAAGGGACCCGTTTGTTAGATGGAAACCAACTTATGAAAAAAGAGAGCGACCATTTTTAACTGAAAACGAATTGTCAAATATTGAAACCTATAATTTTCCGATTGCTCGATTAGAAAGAGTACGAGACTTGTTCATCTTTAGTTGCTATACAGGAATTGCCTATATAGATATAATGAACCTGACAAGTAATAACATTCTTAAAGGAATAGATGGGAACGATTGGATATTCACAAATCGTCAAAAAACTAAATCATCAGTGAAAGTTCCACTTCTTAGAAAGTCAAAAGAATTGCTTTTTAAATACGAAAACCATCCAATGACCGAGATAACGGGGACTTTATTTCCGGTAATTACGAATGAAAAAGTGAATCTGTATTTAAAGGAAATTGCCGAAGCTTGTGGTCTAAAAAAGAATCTTACGTTTCATATGGCTCGACATACGTTTGCCACTACTGTCACATTGAGCAATGGTGTTCCAATAGAGACAGTTTCAAAATTATTAGGACACTCAAAAATTGCTTCTACTCAGGTTTATGCTAGGGTTGTTGAACGAAAAATAAGTGAGGATATGAAAGCGTTAAGAAATAAAATAGAGGCTCTGGATAAAAATGAACTTCGAATATCGCATAATACCTAGTTAAAAATAGTAGCTTAAATAGAAAATGCTTTTGAGAAATTCAAAAGCATTTTTTTTAATTTTCTAATACTATTTTCCTACTCCCTTTCTCTTCACTCATTTCCATCATTAACTTTTCATTGTCACCCAATACAAACTTTGGTAGCACATATACTGTAAACTATGTAGTTAAGTCCACGATACTTAATGAACAAAACGAAATTCTTGCTCAACCTGAAAGGCAAGGTAATTTTGATAATCAGGGTTTGAATTTTGGATTAGGACTTGCTAAAAATCAATTTAAATTTCTATTAGGGCTTTACACTTCACGGGGCAATGTATACTATGGCAGTTCATTCCCTATTTATACGCCATATATTAAATTGAGTTATAATCTTGTAAATCTATAGTCTATTTAATAGAATTGATTGTAGGTAAGGAAAATTAAGTGGTTCTAATCAGACCATTAACTTTATTTTTTTAGGTTAAAAACATAGTGTTCCCTTTTTTAAGTTTTCTTCAGTTTAATAATCAATAATTAGAAATTGGGAGTAGAATTTATAGAAAAAATAGGTTTAAGCTATGTTGAAAATTGACTTAACTTCTTTATAAACCCTTTCAAAATTGGCTTTTAAATCAGCATGAGAAAACTGTTTTGGAGCTTTTGGCAATCCTCGTTGAATTTCAGGCAATTTAAACTGTACTTTCTCATCCCTGCCATCTGCATAAGTAATAAACTCGCCTTGTTTCAATCTAAAGAAAACATCGGCTCTTATCTTTGGAATTTCCTTTTCGCCTGTAGTAATTCGTGTATCAAAATCCAGATTGTGCCCACGACTTATGCTTTTTGTCGGGTCTTTGATAATTTCAAAAAAACGTTCATAGTATTTAGCGGTATCTGGGTCGTTAACCTTGCCAAAAAATTGATAGGATAAATTGCTCAATATCGCTTTGCTCGCCTTATCACCATACATCATATCATTCTGGATTTTGTCCTGCATTACGTAAATAGTAGCGATGTCGTAACTACGCAACGTTGCCGGAATTCGGTGCATATTCAACAAGCGGATGGTCGGCGCTTCTTCCATCAACAAAAATGAAGGTTTTGAATTTCGCACACTCATTTGTTTGGTAATCGTGTGAACAATAGTTGCGATTACAGGCGAGTAAGAGGTCTCAAATTTCGGATTGTTCACTACAGCAATTATTGCAGGATTATCTTCGCTATTTACATTTAATGGCACTTCGTCTGCCGATAATGCCATAAAAATGCGTTGTGTGCTAATTCGCTTTAGCGCATTGGCCAGGGTGCTTTTTACACCTGCGGTCTGCCTATCTGAATCCTTGCCACTAATAAAAGCATCTGCCATTGCTCGTGATGTGGTATTGGTTTCCAAAAATTGAATTAGGCTGTCGGTATCGAGCATCTGATAAATGGCTATTAGATGTGGCAGCGTACAGTATTTAGGATAGTCAGTTTTTAGTTTCCAAATCAATCCACCAATCAATCCTTCCACAGCATCGTTGAAGAATTTTGTCGTGCCAGTCGTTCCGCTTTCTCTTTGCTCTAATAGGTTTTCAATTAACACCCGTGACACCTCATTTACGCTTTCCTCGTTCTCTAAATAGCGTGGCGCAATAGGATTTACCCGATGGATAATTTTATCAAAGGAAATAACCTTAAACGGAATATCGCTATC
>JBCCOJ010000355.1:0-2489 GCA_039025415.1 Bacteroidota bacterium
ATTTAGTTACACATTTAAGTAATCATTAAAAATGTACAAGCAGATTCAAATTTGATAAGCTGTAGCATTTTTACTTGGCCCTTCGCCTCGCCTTATGTTTTTACGTAAAATCTTCTGAGGGCGTATCAAGATATTTATTATTTATTTTCCTTTTTCTTTGCATCAAATGTTTTTTTCTGTTAATTTCGAGCTATTGGTTATTGGCTTTTGGTTCTTTGTTAATTAAACTCTTTATCAGGTATAGATTGCCACAGTCGTTCCTCCTTCGCAATGACAGCTCTTGTTCTTTTGAGTTTTTGACCTTTGACTCTTAGTTCTTGGTTCTTGGCTCTTGGTAAATTAAGCTCTTTCTCAGGTATAGATTGCCATACTTCGACTAATCTTATATTAGTATTTCAACATAGCTTGTATTGAGCAAAGTCGAAATACTTAATACAGGCTAAGTCGAAATACTCAGTACAGGCTATCGTGCCTCCTTCGCAATGACAAGTCAATCGAGTTTTTGTCTTTTTACTCTGTCCTCAATCCTCTATTCAATATCCTCTATCTTCTATCCTCTATTTTCTCTATTCTTTGAATCTTACTATTAAATACTCTAAACCTAATTCTGCTCCTTACTAATCAACACCCAAATAGCTCGCCTCCCAAAAAATATCGTTTTCTTTGTAAAAAAATTGCCTTGAATTACCTCAACGTCGAAAATATTTCCAAATCCTACGGGGAACTGCAACTGTTCTCAAACCTGTCTTTTAGTATTCATAAGGACGATAAGATTGCCTTTGTGGCAAAGAACGGAAGTGGTAAAACCTCTATTCTGAATATACTATCGGGTGATGACGCTCCTGATTCGGGTGAAATTATAATGCGTAACGGACTCAAAACCTCATTTTTATCACAGTCGCCAACATTTGACCCTAACCTTACCATAGAGCAAACTATTTTCAATGCGGATTTACCGATATTGAAAATCATCGAAAATTACGAACGTGCGCTCAAAAATCCAGAAAATACCGAGGCTTACCAAAAGGCGTTCGAGCAAATGGACATTAATAACGCCTGGGATTTTGAAGTTCAATTCAAGCAAATTCTTTTCCAATTGAAATTGGAAAACCTATACCAAAAAATCAAGGCCATGTCTGGCGGGCAGCTCAAACGTTTGGCACTGGCCCAGGCTCTAATAAGCAATCCCGATTTATTGGTTTTGGACGAACCCACCAACCACCTTGATTTAGAAATGATTGAATGGCTCGAGGACTATTTCTCCAAATCACAGTTTACTTTATTTATGGTGACGCACGATCGCTATTTTTTAGAGCGCGTCTGCAACGAAATCATTGAATTGGATGAAGGTAAATTGTACACCTATAAAGGCAATTATTCATATTACCTAGAACAAAAAGAGAGTAGAATCGCCCAACAGGAAGTAGAAACGGACAAGGCCAAGCAACTATTTAAAAAGGAGTTGGACTGGATGCGTCGACAGCCCAAAGCCAGAACCACCAAATCCAAATCTCGCATTTCAGATTTTTCTGATATAAAAAAACGCGCCCACCAACGCCGAAAGGACCATAAAATCCAACTTGAAATCAATATGGAACGTCTGGGCAGTAAAACCGTCGAGTTTCACAATGTTTCAAAATCATTTAAGGATAAAGTCATTTTAGACGGTTTCAATTATAATTTTAAACGTGGAGAGCGCGTTGGCATCATCGGAAAAAACGGAACCGGTAAGTCCACCTTTCTAAATATGCTAACCGATAGCCTCAAACCAGACGGCGGTAAAATTGTCGTGGGGGAAACGGTCAAGTTTGGTTATTACACCCAAGGCGGCATAGAAGTAAAGCCAGGACAAAAGGTAATTGATGTTATCAAAGCATTCGGGGAATTTATACCACTGGCCAAAGGCCGACAAATAAGCGCTAAACAATTATTGGAACGTTTTTTATTTGACGGTAAAAAACAACACGACTACGTCGAGAAATTAAGTGGAGGCGAACAAAAACGACTGTATTTATGTACGGTCTTGATTCAGAACCCGAACTTTCTGATTTTGGATGAACCCACTAACGATTTAGACATCATCACCCTAAATATTCTAGAATCGTTTTTATTGGATTTCCCAGGTTGTCTATTGGTGGTTTCGCACGACCGTTATTTCATGGATAAGATAGTTGACCATTTATTTGTTTTTAAAGGAAATGGTCTGGTTAAGGATTTTCCAGGTAATTATTCTGATTATCGTGAATACGCTGACAATACTTCTTCAGAAGAAAGCTCAAACCATAAGGAAGATAAAAATATTGAAAAAATTCAGGAGCAAAATAAAGCTGAAAAATTATCCTATAACGAACAGAAAGAGTACAAGAATTTAGAGACTAAAATACGTTCTCTTGAGTTGGACAAAAAAGCCGTGGAAGCTAAATTTCTCGACGACACACTTTCCCAAGAAAAGATAAATGAGTTATCACAATCACTTCAGAATATCATTG
>JBCCOJ010000356.1:0-2466 GCA_039025415.1 Bacteroidota bacterium
CAAAAAACACTCCTACCAGCACAGCGGGGAGCATTGATAAGACAATTTTTGTTAGGAATTGTAAATCCTCATTCCATTGAAATTTTAAAATACCCTTAAATATGTCGGAAATATCCTTTCGAAAAATCACCATAGTACTCAAAGCCGTCGCAAAATGAAGTACAACGGTAAACATAAGGCTTTCTTCAGGCACGGAATTATCCCCTAAAATGGCCTTGCCTAATTCTAGATGACCACTGGAGGACACTGGTAAAAACTCAGTAAGCCCTTGAATGATACCGAGGATTATGGCGTCAATGATTTCCATAGGAGTAAAAGTATCAAAAATGTACTATTATTGAATTTCCGAATTTTAAGGAGAGCTATTTAATTACCGGACTTTGATTTTTTAGTATCAGATTTCTCGTCAGGATTCAACAAAATCGCATACACCTGAATACCAAAACCAATCAAGACTAAAGTAGGTGCCAATCTAATCCGTCTCCAATGAAATATTGAACGGTCAAAGATATTGGGGTCATCACTTCCGCCACCCGCCATGAGTATAAAACCTAAAGCAATGAAGCCTAGACCAATAAGCATAAACTTGTAATTCTTCTTTCCGAAGATAAAATCTTTTTTTGATGCCTCTTTACGTTTTTGCTCGCCCATGTAATTGTTAAATTATTTTCGCAAAATACGAGGATTTCATTAAAGTGGACTGGAACTTTTAGATTTATTTAGTAATACTATTATAAGGAGTACGTTTTATAGCAAACTTATTCATTCCCACCTTTGGGGTTAAGGGGGCTTAATAATACAATTGGTCAGTCTTCAAATTCAAAAAGCGTTGTGTTGCAATAAATGTGCTTATCCAGGTTATCACAATCCCAATGAGAAGAATCCCGATAAAGAGCCCGATAATCAAAGCAGGGTTTCTCAGAAATTCCAATTCTGGGAAGGTGTTGTTTAGGTAATATAAAACCGCTCCCATTCCTATCATGGCGACAATAGCACCTATTATTCCCAATTGGACGCTTTTGCTGATAAATGGTTTTCTAATAAATGATTTTGTTGCACCAACCATTTGCATGGTCTTGATAATAAAACGTTTTGAATAGACCGCTAATCTAATAGAACTATTGATTAAAAGCACCGCTATTATGGTGAAAAGTGCACTTAAAATCAAAACCCAAAGTGAGATTTTCTTAACATTGTCGTTCATTAATTCCACCAAGTCATTATCGTATCTAATTTCCTCGATGAATTTTTTGTTGGAAAGGTCCTCGGTAATGCCAACTAACGTCTCATTGGTGACATAGTCTGCCTTTAAATAAACATCTATTGAATTTTGTAATGGGTTATATCCAACAAAATCCATGAAGTCTTCACCAGTTTCGGCTTTCATAAGTTCGGCGGCCTCTTCCTTAGACACGTATGTCGTGCTTTTGGTATAGTCTGCCATGGCCAAACTCTTTTTAAGTTGTTTGATTTCAACCTCCTTCGCCGTATCACTTAAATAAATGGTAACGACAACTTGCTCTTTAAAATGATCGGCCACCTTCTTGGCATTCAATACCAAAAGTCCCAAACAACCCAAAAGAAATAGCACCAACGCAATACTAATAACAACTGAAAAATAAGAGGAAATCAACTTACGTTTTTGATACTGGTCAAATGAGGAGGCCATAAAATGTCAACGGATTAAGGTGTAAAAATAAAAATTAATGTATGTAATAAGACTATCAACGCTTAAACTTTCTAATGTGTTGTAATAGAATTAAATTTGCGAGCTAACATAAGGGAGAAAACCCTGCGTTTTTTTAATGGCGATAAATTTTAAGTTATAGCAATGGCATACGATTTCAATAAAATCGAAAAGGATTGGCAAAACTATTGGGCTGAGCGAAAGACCTTTAAAGCTGAAAACAACTCAGATAAACCAAAATATTACGTCTTAGATATGTTCCCTTACCCCAGTGGTGCTGGGCTTCATGTGGGCCACCCTTTAGGCTATATCGCCAGTGATATCTATGCTCGATACAAGCGCCACAAGGGTTTTAATGTGTTGCATCCTCAAGGTTACGATAGTTTTGGCTTGCCTGCCGAGCAGTATGCCATTCAAACTGGGCAGCATCCTGCGATAACAACCGAAACCAATATAAAGACTTACCGCAGGCAACTGGACCAAATCGGATTTTCATTTGACTGGGATAGGGAAGTGCGTACCAGCGACCCGAACTATTACAAGTGGACGCAATGGATATTTATTCAGCTTTTTGAGTCTTGGTACAATAACGAAACCGATAAGGCTGAGCCAATCGATAGCTTAGTTTTAATGTTTTCTTCGGAAGGAAATGCCAAAGTCAATGCTGCCTGCGATGATAATATCGAACTATTTACTGCCGAAGATTGGAGCGGTTTTTCTTCGGAAAAGCAACAGGAGATTCTACTTAAATACAGACTTACATACCTGGCTGAAACCGA
>JBCCOJ010000357.1:0-2425 GCA_039025415.1 Bacteroidota bacterium
TAATTAATCGCTTGCCTCAATAATTGGGATTGCATCTCAGTCAACTCAGATTCCATAAAAAATGCGAGGTACTCTGTATTCAAATACGGCCCTCGAATCATATTGACTTCAGCTTGATACTTTTTTCTCAATTTGCCTTTTGCAGTTAGGATTTCGTCCTTATAAGATGCATCTAGACCCGACACAAAATCTATATTACCTTGTGCAAATTGCAAAAACTCGCTTTGCTTATCTGGCAGAAAAGTTATTGCAACGGCTTCTAGGTAAGGTAAATTCTTTCCGTTTTTATCTTTTTCAAAATAGTTGTCATTTCTTCGAAAAACGAGTTTCAAATTCTCTTCCCATCTTTTAAACGTAAATGGACCTGTGCCGATTGGGTTTGAACGAAAGTCGCTCCCGTACATATCCACCACTTCCTTTGGCACGACGGAGCAATACTTCATGGTCAACAAACCCAAGAAGGCTGGAAACGGTTGCTTCAATCTTATCTGAAAAACGGTGTCATTTACGGTCGAGAAATTTTCAACTTTAACCATCGTCCAACTACCCGGAGACGCTAAATTTTTATCTAACAGACGGTCTAAACTATACTCAAAATCACTAGCTTTTACAACTCGGGTGGAGTCCTTTCCGAAGGCTTTATGTTTATGAAAATAAACATCATCCCTTAAAATGAAATTATAGGTTTTCCCGTCTTCAGAAAACGTCCAACGCTTTGCAATACATGGCTTAACGTTTAAATCGTCATCCATTTGCACCAAACCGTTAAACAATTGGTTCACACCCCAAATATCAGCTAAATCCTTGGCAAATGCAGGGTCAAGGGAACCTATATTCTTATGCTCATTGTATCTAAAAACGAGATGTTCCTTTGTCGGTACCTTAGGATTTCCACAGGAATATTGCAAGAAACCAACCGCAAAAATTACAATTATACATTTCAAATTAAACCTAATCATCATCTCTTAATTCATCAAGCCTCTGGCAGTGATTTCCATTTTTTAACAACCGACATGTAGAAGTACAAAAATACTAGGCCCAAGAAAAACAAAATAAAACTCCAATTTATCTCGAAATAGTCAAAAACAGTTTTACAATCATAGAAACCACTATCAGGTCTTATCATTTGGCAATAATCGCGCTGATGCATTGAAATTATAGCAAGAACTAAAAATAAGAATAGTGTAAATCCAGTCATTGAAATATTCAAACATATTGCAACAACAATCTTCTTGGTACGCTCTGCATAAAAGACCGTTACGATTAAAATTCCCAGATATAAAAATAAGGTAAGATAACTTATAATATATCCGGGCGTATCTCCATTAACACTGAAAAGATAGAATAATAAGGCGGCAAATAAGGCAATAAATAAGGTCAATACACCAACCAGTATTATACTAAACAATAGCTCTTTCAAACCAGTCACCCGAAAGACAAAAACCAACAGGGAAAAGAAAAATGAAAACCATAGGAAAAAATGGATGCTATCCCAAAACGGACTACTTGCCTTAATAGCTTCAATATTCTCAAATACTGCTTTTAGGCTATCGCTTTCATAATAATAATCAGTTGTTTGTTTATTGAAAAAGTTTTGAAATTGGGTGTTGTTAACAGAAACCGCCGCTTTTGTCTCAAAAGCTGACTTTTTTCTATTGCTTATAAAAGATTTAACTTCAAAACTATCGGGATGATAAATAAGTTGAAACCAGTCATCAGATGTTAAATTATGTGGGATTTTATAGGCCTTTGAAATGTTGAGAAAATCTGATAACAGTTTTTTTATTTCAGCTGTATCATTTCGATTTAAAATTTCAATACTGCGCTTGTTGACCAGCACATTGGCCTTTGAGTAGCCTTTACGATAATTGAAGTTGTACTCATCGTAATTTTCGTAATCATTATAGGCATAATTAAACTCTAGCGCTTCTTCAATTGAACGTGAACTTCTTGACCTATAAAATATATCTGAATAATTATAATAACTTGGAGTGGCGGTTTTTATATCTTTTGGCAGACTAGCCACACTATCCTTGAAATAATAGGTATTCAAGGAATCTGTTCGCCTGGTATAAACCTGGTTATTATAATCTTTAGAGAAATCGTAAGGTTGACCAGTTTTGAGCTTTTTTGTATAGAGCGTGTAAAATTGATAGTCCTCATCTAGAAAGCTCAGGTATGGTTTTGACTTATCAATGAGTTGTTCGTTGATTTCGCAATATAGTTTATTGAAAATTTCAGGATATAGACGTTGATCTACGGTGTAATCCTTTATATCCTGAGACAAGAATAGCGAAGCATCATTTGAAAGCTTTATATCTTTTGAAATTTGCTCATTACTATAAGTTAAAAAGATATAAGTCTTAATCCCATAATTGTAGGACAGGTAAATGGTAGAACTGTAAAATGCAATAAGTCAATAATA
>JBCCOJ010000358.1:0-2416 GCA_039025415.1 Bacteroidota bacterium
CTATTGAGCGCGTTATGCAAGGTGAACGATTTTTACAAAAAGATATTCAAAAAAAAATATTAGACCAATCTCTAGGAAGCAATCGTACAAATGCCTTTCAACCCAAACTCACACGCAGAGAAACCGAAGTGTTACAGGCAATTTATGAGGAATTGACCACTCAAGAAATTGCAGATAAACTCTTTGTGAGCGTAAAGACCGTAGAAGCGCATCGTATGAATTTGATGAGTAAGCTCGGCGCAAAAAACAGTGTAGGCATTATCAAAACAGCTATAGAAACTGGCTTGATTTAGTTTAGGCATTAGGCATTTTATTACTCTCAATTTTAGATGTCGTCTTTATCCTCATCTTCGATTTCAGTTTTGGTTTCATAAGGGTATTCCCTGAATTTTTATAAATCAGGGAATGCCCTTAACGTTTTGAAATAATGTGTCTTTAAATTGACATAACTATTAATCAATTAAATCTTGTAGTATGTACAATATTAAAAAAACAAAGACAATTGGAATCATATTGGTACTCCTTTTGGAAATCTGTCTGGCCTTTAACTCTGAGTTATATTCCCAAGCTGTTCTTATTGTTGATAATAATGAGGGCTCCGGAGCAGAGTACACTTCTGCTCAAGCGGCTGTTGATGCCGCTTTAGAAGGCGATATCATTTATTTACAGCCCTCACCTAATGCTTACGGTGATATTGTTATGAGCAAACGTCTCAATATTTTTGGACTTGCCGCTAACCCAGAGCTTAATAATGGATTACGTGCGAATGTCAATAATCTAAATTTTAGAAATGCAAATTCTTCGGGTTCCAAAGTATCAGGTTTATCCATCATTAGCGTTTTACTGGATGGCTCGAGCTTCATCAATAATGACATCATATTAACCAATAATTCTATAGATATAATAAGAGGTAATAATAGTACATCCTTAGCCAACAATGTTATTATTTCCGGTAATTATATAAGAAACCCCAATTTTTTGAGTATTAGCGTCAAGAACTCACAAAATTGGATTATCTCCAATAATTTAATTGAGCAACCATTTACTTCTTCTAGCTGGTTGTCATTTGAAGAATTTAACAGCACTACTGTATTTAATAATAATATTATTTTAACCAGACAAATTCCTGACTCGAACGGTTCAATCGAGCTTTTTAACGATTGCACCGGAACACAAATAAATAATAATATATTTATTTTCACCGCTGTAGATGTTGCAAATTTCAATCTCGGTAATAACAGCGGTTTGAATTTCCAAAACAATTTAACCTTCAGTTTTAATTCCACTTTGGATGCTTTAAGTGGAAGCAACAATATTGATAATCAGGATCCGCTTTTTTCGACTTTTTTCCCAAACTCGAATCTTAACTCTACATCAAACGATGTAACTTTTGAGCCAGGATCGCCAGCTTTGAACGCTGGAATTGATGGAAATGATTTAGGTGTATTCAACGGGGGATTTCCATTTAATATTAGGGGCTATCCCACCGAGCTTCCTTACATACGAGACTTTGTTATTTTTAATAATATCATTTCTCCTGGAACAAACTTGGAAGTGAATGTTAAAGCCGATGCCAACATCAATAATTAGGGTAAAACTATCAAAAATGAAAAAATTACTATGTTTTTCCTTTGTCCTCAGCTTTGGTTTTGTATTTGCCCAAATTACAGCAGCCGAATATTTTTTTGATACAGATCCAGGAGTTGGTAATGGGAGTTCCTTATCTGTTTCAGGCAATACAATTGATCAAGATTTTAGTATTCCCACAACTGGTCTTTCCGAGGGTATCCATAAACTATACATTCGTCTTATTAATGATAACGGGCAATGGAGCCTTTACGATAATAATGTCTTTTATGTTAACCCTTCACAGGATAATTCTACCCAGATATCAGGTGCCGAGTATTTTATAGACACAGATCCAGGAGTTGGTAATGGCAATTCTCTATCGGTAACGGGTAACACCATCAATCAGGATTTTAGCATTCCGACTGTTGGGCTTTCAAGTGGTGTGCACAAATTACATATTCGCTTCTTAAATACAGATGGAAGTTGGAGCCTTTATGATAAAAGAATCTTTTATATAAATCCAAACAATGAAAATACGGCTCAAATTATAGGTGCAGAGTATTTTATAGATACGGACCCTGGTATAGGAAACGGAACGGCATTAACTGTTACTGGTTCACAAATCGACCAAAATTTCAATATTCCAACCGGAGGACTTTCAGACGGCTCCCATAAATTATTCATACGTTTAATAAATGACGATGGAGGATGGAGTTTATATGATAGTCAGTTGTTTTATCTTAGTGAGGGAAATACCAACACCGCATTTATTACTGCAGCTGAATATTTCTTTGACCTTGATCCAGGTATAGGAAATGCTAACAGTTTAGATTTAGATGAGGTGGAG
>JBCCOJ010000359.1:0-2416 GCA_039025415.1 Bacteroidota bacterium
CATACTTAGAAGTAAAAAAAGGACTAATCGCTATTTAGTAAAAAAAGAATTAAATTTTTAAAATTTAGGTTCAGAAAACTAAAAGTTATGGAAGCAGAGATACAACATAGAATCGATAACTGGTTGAGCGCAACCTTCGATAACGATACACATCACAAAATTAAAGAGCTACAGGCAAATGATTTAAAAACTTTGAAAGAAAGTTTTTATCAAAACCTTGACTTTGGTACCGGTGGGATGCGGGGCATAATGGGGGTAGGCACTAATAGAATTAATAAATACACACTCGGTAAGAACACGCAGGGGTTAAGTAATTATTTACGTAGAACCTTTAATTCGGAAACTTTAAAGGTTGCTATAGCTTATGATTGTCGACACAATAGTAAAAGTTTAGCTAAGGTTGTTGCCGATGTGTTTTCTGCCAATGGAATCAAGGTGTTTTTGTTTGAGGATTTACGTCCAACTCCAGAGCTCTCTTTTGCTGTAAAACACTTGGGTTGTCAATGTGGTATCGTGCTCACAGCCTCCCATAATCCACCAGAGTACAATGGTTACAAGGTCTACTGGGAAGATGGTGGACAGTTGGTCCCACCGCAGGATGGGGAGATTATCTCAGAAATAAACAGCTTGGATTATTCCGAAATAAAATTTGATTCCAATCCAGATTTAATAGAATATATTGGTAAGGAGGTCGACGATGTATTTATTGATAAATCCGTCCAAAACGGAAGCTTTGACACTTCAAATGAGGCCAGGGAAAACTTAAAAATTGTCTTTACATCCCTTCACGGCACATCCATTACCGCTATCCCTGAAACGTTAAGGCGTGCAGGATTTACAAACGTGCATATTGTAGAAGAGCAACGTGAACCAGATGGAGATTTTCCTACGGTAAAATCGCCTAATCCAGAGGAACCTGAGGCACTTGAAATCGCCATTGAAATTGCAGAACGGGAGAACGCAGATATCGTTATTGGTACAGACCCCGATTGTGACCGTTTGGGTGTGGTGGTAAAAAATCTTGATAATGAGTTGGTCATATTAAATGGCAATCAAACCATGATATTAATGACAGATTTTCTCTTGAAACAATGGCAATCCCAAGGAAAAATCAACGGCAACGATTTTGTTGGCACAACCATAGTTTCAACACCAATGATGAAAGTCTTGGCCGAGGCATACGATGTGGAATGTAAAATTGGATTGACCGGATTCAAGTGGATTGCAAAAATGATTGAGGACTTTCCCGAAATGGATTTTATTGGTGGTGGCGAGGAAAGTTTTGGCTTTATGGTTGGTGATTTTGTAAGGGATAAGGATGCGGTTACATCGACATTATTGGCCTGCGAAATTGCCGCACTAGCAAAGGAAAAAGGCTTGTCCATGTATAAAGAGCTGATTGATTTGTATATAGAACATGGCTTCTTTAAAGAGAAGTTAGTCTCTTTGACCAAAAAGGGCATTGAAGGCGCCCAGGAAATCAAGCAGATGATGGTCGACGCTAGGGAAAATCCGCTAAAGGTAGTGAACGGTCGAAAGGTTACTAAAATTGAGGATTATCAATTATCTATTGAAAAGGACCTAGTCGCAGGAACAGAAAAATCAATTGAAATTCCTAAATCCAACGTTCTTATTTATTATACCGAAGATGGCAGTAAAATAGCACTTAGACCTAGTGGAACTGAACCCAAGATTAAATTCTACATTAGTGTTAATACAGCATTAGATTCAGCGCAAAACTTTAAAGAGGTTGACGAAGAACTGAATACTCGGATTGGGGCTATTTTATCAGATTTAAAATTATAATATGCAATTCAAAACATTTAGATTGTTACTTCTACTTTTTCTATGCATAAGCTGTAGCGATGAAGATTCCAATCCAGAGCAACCTATGCAGGCTGAAAATGAAATAAACATTTCTGCTTTACCCGTATCGTCGGGCTTTAATAATGATATAATAATTATTGAAGGCGAAAATTTCAATGAGTTTGCAAATGAAATTGTAATAAAATTTTCCAGTACCCAAGCTGAAATTTTAGAAATACTGGCATCCCAAATCACTGTAAAAGTACCGCTCAGTCTTTCAGTTGGGATTCATACAATTTTATTGGAATACAATGAAGAAATACTCACTGTTGGTGAATTTACGATTCTTCAGGAGACGGAATTACTAACGGCCTCTAGCAATGGTAAAATATATAGCGTTGGTGCTTCTACAGGTAGTTATGATTTAATAGGAGAGGTCGACTATGAATTCTTGAGTTTTCTGCTGGCCATAAATATCATTTATGATGGCGAAAATGTTTACTTCTTTGATACTTATGGTGACGAGATAAATCAAATTATTAAATATAATTTAGAAAATGAAAGTACAATAGTACAACAACTAAGCTTTCCAGATGCTGTTGAAGGGTCC
>JBCCOJ010000360.1:0-2382 GCA_039025415.1 Bacteroidota bacterium
GCTGATTTGATGGTTTTTACGTTGCTCATAGTGTCGATATGTAATTCGAAAATTAATTAAAGATGCAAAAATACTGATAATGCTAACTCTGTAGACGCTAAGTTTTCATTTGTTATCAAAAGGTTTTTATTGGGTGATTTTGTTATTGCCAGTGGGAATGTTGCTAAGCATGTTTTTGATTTAAATTCGAAATCGGGTAGAACTGTTATTGTGTTATTTAGCTTTTAATATAGGTTTGCCTGAATTTATGTCAAAGCTAATAGACGAGTAAGGGCAAATTGTACAACTGAATTTTATATAGTTTCGGCAAAAAGAAACGAAATAATCCAACCTGTCCGCAGGAGCTTTAGCGCAGGAGGATAACTCAATTACATACTTGGATGTAATACTTGATGCTAGAATGAAACAGACAATTTTTAGGTCATTACGATATATAAATGCGAAATCTGTAACATCCGTCAATCAAAAACGTCCTATCTTTAGATTTTAAAAGAAACTAAATCAATGCTGGTTTATCTTAGGCTTTTTTCAGAAAGTTTTTCATTTGCTCTCAATGCACTTCGCAATAACAAATTAAGAACTTTCTTGTCCTTATTGGGAATTACAATTGGGATATTTTCAATAATTGGTGTACTTGCAGCCGTTGATTCACTTGATAAAAGTATTAAGGAGCAGCTTAGTGGTCTAGATTCAAACACGATGTATTTAGCTCGTTTTTCCTTTGGTCCAACTGATGTCCCAAGGTGGAAGCGCATGCAATTTCCAGAAGTATCTTATAATGAATACAAATATTTAAAATCCAATCTCAATAATGTTGACCACGTCGCATTTCAGATTTTTTCTAGACGCGAGAACGTGACTTTTGAATCAAAATCAGTTAATAGTGTAAATACCGTTGTTGTGAGTCACGAGTTTGAGGATATCCAGGCACTGAAGTTTTCAGAAGGTCGATTTTACAATGAATCTGAATCGAACTCAGGTAAACCCGTGGTTGTTATAGGTGCCGAAATTGCCAATCAACTGTTTGGGGGCCTGAACCCGCTTGGTAAAAAAGTAAGGATTTATGGTCAAAAGTTTAGCGTGATTGGTGTGGTGAAAAAAGAAGGCTCAGGCTTATTTGGAGACAGTAATGACGTCAGCATCTTTTTACCCGCCAACTTCGTTAGAAATCGATTTGGCGATAACAACAGGAGCTTCAATAATATTGTAATTATTAAACCCGAAGAAGACGCAGATGTTGATGAGGTGCAAGCCGAAATCAATTACATGATGCGTAATCAACGCGGTCTGAAACCAGACGATATCAATTCCTTCTTTATTAGTATCATTTCTGGTCTTCAAGATGCCATCGATGGCATTATTTCTACTTTGAATATTATTGGCTGGGTTATAAGCGGATTCTCTTTACTGGTTGGAGGCTTCGGCATTGCCAATATTATGTTTGTAAGTGTAAAGGAGCGCACCAATCTTATCGGGATACAGAAATCACTAGGCGCCAAGAATAAGTTCATCCTTTTTCAATTTTTATTTGAGGCTGTGATTCTATCAGTTTTAGGGGGCTTGGTCGGTATACTTATGGTTTGGTTAGCTTCACTCGCGGCAACCGCAATTGCAGAGGATTTTACATTTATACTTTCGTTTTACAATGTATTTCTAGGTTTTGCACTTTCTACTTTTATTGGATTGATATCTGGGGTGATTCCGGCAATTTCAGCTTCAAGATTAGACCCGGTGGAGGCGATAAGAACGGGAATGTAAGCCCCATTGTCCGCGCAGGCGGACATTTCCCCGTAGGGAAAACGGATTGCGTGAATTACTAACGTGAAATAATTCTGTTTAACCATCAATAATCTTGTTTTGATTCTGTCCCTTGATAAAATACCGATTTAATTCCCCTCCTTGAAAGGAGGGGTGGATTTGCTCCTCCTAAATAGGAGCGAATTCGGGGTGGTTGGATTTGTTTTAGGAGCTTATCTTGTTAAATGTCAGTCTCTAAAACAGCGAATAAGATTCTTAAGTTGCGCATTAGTGAAAATTCGTGAAGTTAGTGTGCACAGACCAATCTACCTTGATGATTCGTAGTAATTCATGAAATCATGGCTTTTCATATTATAAGTTTCAAATCGTAGCTCAAGTTCAATTCATATTCATAATTAATTCTCAATTTTGCCGTTATGATGATAGTTGAATTATTTTTGACCAATTCAAATTTTATCCATTGATGACTTCTAAAAAAAGTATGCTCCCTTGGTGTTTTTTTCTTTTTTGTTTTTGCGGTATTGCCCAACAGACTGAGATATTTACCAATGAAATTGTTGACTACCAAAAGGCCTTAACACTTTATAACAATAAACAATATCAGGCAGCTCAGTCGCTTTTTCA
>JBCCOJ010000361.1:0-2375 GCA_039025415.1 Bacteroidota bacterium
AATTAAACCCAAAGGCTTCAAATTTAGAAGACAGCACCCAATTGCTGGATATGTACTGGACTTTTACTGCCACAAACTAAGGTTGTCCATAGAAATTGATGGTGGTTATCACTTAAAAAAAGAGCAACAAGAAAAAGATGCAGAACGAACGGCTTATTTGAATGAAGTAGGTATAACTGAAATTCGATTTACAAATGATTTGGTTCTCAATAATTTTCAAGAAGTAATCGAACAAATAAATATCCATTTGCGCATGAACATCCCGTTAGGTCCCGATAGTTATCGCGATGAGGGTTTCCCCCTTCAGGGGGCTAGGGGGCAGCGCGAAGGCAATAAGAACAACCAATGCAATAAGAACAATCAATGATAAAACTGTTCAGAAACATAAGGAAACGACTGCTTTCCGAAGGAAAAATAGGAAGGTATTTTAAATACGCCATTGGTGAAATTATTCTCGTGGTCATTGGTATTCTCATAGCACTAGAGATAAATGATTGGAGTCAAAATAAAAAGAACCAAAAATTGGAAGCACAATATTATTGCAGGTTACTGGAGGATGTTAATCAAGATTTTACAAATTACAATGATTATGTGGCTTTATTAAACGAAAGGATAGATGTCAATAACACTGTTATCCAAAGGTTGCAAGACGATTCAATGCCGTTAGACAGTGTTACACCACTTATTTTGAAATCCATAAAATACTCAATTAGAAATATTACCGCTACCACAGATGCTTTTGATGACATTAAGTCCAGTGGAAACTTAAATATTATCAAAGACTTAGCTATAAAAAATCAATTGGCCGACTATTACAAGACTTTGGCAAACACGAGTGCTGTTATAGAAAGCAATGGAAAGGCAATTACAGAACAGCGCTTTTTGGTAAGAGAAGATGTCATAAGTTACGGATGGATAAAAATTTTGGAAAACGTTAATGCAATTGACACGTCAAAAGTCAATCTCACCGCACTAAAATCAAAGATAAATTTTACAGATGACATGAGATTAAAGATGACAAACGATGCCGTTTTTTACTTAGGCATCAACTCTCGAAACAAACAATTGTTGGAATTACTAGAAAGCGAAATAGTAGCAATGATCGCTTCGCTTCAAAACAAATGCGCTGAACAAAATGATTAAGTTTATTAGACGAATTAGATATAACCTTTTGGAAAAAGGTAAAACAGCACGATATTTTAAATACGCCATAGGTGAAATTATACTTGTGGTGATTGGTATTTTGATAGCCTTAAGTCTTAATAATTGGAAAAAGCATCAAGACGATAGAGCGGAAGAGCAAATACTACTGCACAATTTACAGCAAGAGTTTACCAAAAATCTGGATGAACTTCATTCTGACCATAGAATCAATGATATAACATTAAAAGCCTCGCATTATTTTTTAGAAACAGACCTGCAGACAAAAACCCCTCAGCAAATTGACAGTTTACTGGGACGCTTAACCGTCTATGCAACCTTTGACCCGAGCGTTGGATATATCAATCAAGCAATCAATTCTGGAAAGTTGGATTTAATTCAAAACGATTCGCTTAAAATCTTTCTTAGTCAATGGTCAGGAGAGCTCAATGATTTAAAGGAGGATGTTATTGTAAGACGAGAACATTTATTTAATCATGTGCTCCCCACAATCAGGAAATTTATTCCAATAAGAAATTCAGATGCTACCCAAGAGCGGCCAGATTATCAAAGGCGCTTGCAAGTGAGTCCGATTAAAGTCTCCGATGAGAACTATAAAGCATTAATAACCTCACTAGAAGTGGACGGGGTTATTTACGACCATTATATGAATCATTATTTTGTTTTTATTAATGAAGAAAACATTGAATTTTATATAAAACGTGTTTTAGAATTATTATCAAGTGAATTAAACTAAATGGACCACAAACTGCTATTCGTAGGCAGGTGCAATCGTAGTCTTAGTAAATACAACCATCTTATAAGCTATGTTCAAATTCTTTAGACACATAAGGCAGCGACTATTTTTCCAAGGGAAAACGGGCAGATACTTTAAATACGCCATTGGCGAAATCATACTTGTGGTTATTGGAATTTTTATTGCAGAAACCCTTGCCCCGACCCTAAAGGGTGGGGTTTCTCAAATTGTGAAACAATGAAAAAAGACCCATTGAAAATATCAGGAATGCACGATAGTGCTACACCAAATATTTTTAAAAATGCCGCACGCTTAAGGAGTAATATGACTGAACCTAAAATTAAATTATGGGATTACCTCAAAATTAAACCCAAAGGCTTCAAATTTAGAAGACAGCACCCAATTGCTGGATATGTACTGGACTTTTACTGCCACAAACTAAGGTTGTCCATAGAAATTGATGGTGGTTATCACTTAA
>JBCCOJ010000362.1:0-2338 GCA_039025415.1 Bacteroidota bacterium
GGCAAATAATACATTCTTGTTAGTAATTTTGGGTTGCTTGCTATTGGAAAAGATGAATTATAAAATGACATCACCATTATCTGACTTGCCTATTTACAAAAAGGCAATGGATATTCTTATGGTATCGCGCAGTATTTCCACTTATATCGTTCAAGATTTATCTTATTTGGATTGCGACGGTAATGAAGATGCGCATATTTATTTTTCCGGCGATATCATTCAACAATCAGAATCTTTAGCACCACAAATCGAAATGGCTCAGGCTGAGCGTTTTTCAGAAAGAAAATATGAACATTTGGATTCTATTGAAAAACTACTAAATAGACTTCAGATTAATTGCAATCGATTGGAAAATTGTAAAAGCAACGGCCGGGACTATTTGCCAATTTTAAAAAAAGAACTCAACAAGTTCAATAGGCTTAAGCGAAATTGGATGCTGAGTTTGTAATAACAATAACCTATTTTAATCAATACGTTATTGCTACTATTTCTTATTGTAGGAGTAAATAATAATTAGATTTAAAAAGGCCATTCAAAAATTATTTTTGAATGACCTTTTTAAATTTAAAGTTGTCAACTTTATTTTTTGATAATTTGCTGGATATCCTTTCCAGAACTAGAATTTATTTCAAAAATATAAACACCTGAATTTAATTCTGAGATATCGACATCAGTTTTAAATCTGTCTAAAGAATCATTGACGTGTTGTTTGAAAATCAATCGGCCATTGATATCATAAACCGTTATATTATCAATTTGAACTAATTTTGGATTGCTTACAGTCACAATGTTTGTAGTAGGATTTGGATAGATTGATAATCCTAAAACTTCGGTGAGATTGTTTTCATCGCTCAAGGTAACTTGATTAAAAAACCAGTTTGAACCAGTATTGAAAAATATATTACTATCAGTTATTGCTGTATGGTTACCACTGCCTGGAATAAACACGCCACCGCTAGAAGAGGCCGCAAATCCAGTAGCGTTATTATCAAACTGTACTACAATGTCCCCATTATTATTCAAACCAATATAATTTAGTTGTAAAACGTAATCATCTGCAGTACCTTCCGTTTCATCAACCCCTGTTTGTGCGTATTTCAATCCTACAAAATCATCTTCGGCTATTCTTCTTTGCACTTCACCGGCAAAAGTTCCTTGCTTCATAACCGATTCATTACCTGCAAAACCAAGTGCAGCGGCAACGTCACGATTGGGGCTTGTGGAATACGAATCCCCTGCAGGTAAATCCGTTAATTCTCGGCTGTAAGTAGTATTATCAATCACAGATGGCGGCATGTTAAATGGATTATTATCAACTATTTTAAAGAAATTTAAGTTGATATCATCCCCTCTAACGTCGTCAGCAGAACCAATTATACCATCTGCTCCAGCATTTACATTAAAAACCCCATCTGGTCCTTCGGTACTTTTAGTAAAAGCTTGTTGGGCGCCTGGTAGGCCAGACTCTGTACCAGAATTAGGGTGTGCGAAGCCAATGGAATGTCCCATTTCATGTAACAATACCGACTCAAAATCAACCTGGGCATTAGTCGGTGGTCCGGGGTCGAATGAAATATTGGGACTGGTTTTAAGCAAATTATTGTATACGGCTATTACATTCTCTAATGGCACAATCATTTGGGATGCATTAGGGCTGGTTGGACTTATAGATACATTTACTGTAACCGTACCACCAGACCCATCATAACCAGATGGGTGGGTTATAACGTCCACCCCATTACCTGTTCCAGCAAAAAGATATGCAAATGGGAAAACATAATTCATGGCTACCAAAAGTAAAACTACACTGGCACCAATTAAAACTTTCTTTTCTGTATGTTGTATTCGTTTTTTCATTTTAAAATTGAATTGAAATTATTAATTGGTAGAACTAAAAAGGCGAAACGTCACTTCCGACTCTAGATTTGAATTACGCTTAATGGCACAACTACAATTGTTATCACTCTCAGTAAATACTATTTTCGAGCAATTTGAGGCAATTGCCATTTTAGCTTGCCGGTACTCATTAATTATTAATTTTCCGTCAATATTCCGTAAAAATTCCTTGTAGATGCCTGCTTGAGTTGGGGTTTCAAACTCGTACTCCAATACCCAACCTTTATCTTGCGTGAAATACACCCTTCGGTTTTCAAGATTGATTTCTGTGCCATCTAAATCTAAAAGCCAATTAATATTATCTTCTATTTTAAGTTGTCTGGTGGAATAGTCGGTGAGAACCGGTATGCCGTTTTCCATATCGGCAATAGTGTGGGTGATTTGTTGTTGCTCAAGGTGTTGGGCGTTTGCAAAACAAAATAAGTTTACAACAAAAGCTAAA
>JBCCOJ010000363.1:0-2312 GCA_039025415.1 Bacteroidota bacterium
TATTAATCTTTAGTAAGGATGATTTGTTGGTTGTAAATGGCATTAAGTTGGTCGATAAATTGATTCCAAATTTCAAAATCTGAAGTTTCAATTTTAGCGTTCTTAATCTTAAATTTCTTTTGGTAGACTAAGGCATTTTCTTTTTTTTGAAACTCCACCTTCAAATCAAAATTATCGTTTGATACGGCAATATTTTCCGGCAAATAAGAAATCTTATAGCCCTCTGGAAAACTGAGAACAGTTTTGGATTCTAGCTGTTTTTTTGAACTGAAAATATAATCGGTATACCGTTTTTCCATTTTATAGTTGGCCAATTCCTTGTCAAAATCCAAATCAATATAAATTTCGCCGTCAAATGAGGAAACCGCATTTTTAATTGCGATGTCATAAGCAATATCTATATCGACATCACGGTTCAATAGGTCTGAAGTGCTAATATTCGAGACTTCAATATTGCTATTTCCTTGATTGAGATAATATTCAAGAAACTCATCTTTATGATTGGTTTTCAAATTATTGAAATAATAGAGAAGGCTAGACCTGCTTTCACCTTGAAATTGTTTATCCACACTTCCGACTAACTGCTCATTATCTGAAAGCTCCAGGTTATAGTCAAATTGCTCTTTATTGAAGGCTGCATCAGAATCTGGCACATGGGTTAGTATGAACTCCTCGCCATTTTCAATAAGCACTTGCTTCCCCTGAATGCGATCGGCGTACTCACCAAAGGCATTGAATTTTTCGGTAGCATCCAAAAAAATGATTTTCTCATCTTTAAAAAGCGAACAAATCATGTGATTATCGACTAACAGATTTGGAGTTGAATAATCGTAGGCTATGTGTTTAGTGCCAATCCAAGTTAAGCGGGCATCAAAACCGGCTTCTATCAACATTTGTTTGGTCAAGTTTGCCATACCCTTGCAATCTCCATATCTTTTATTAAAAACGTTTGCGGCTTCATCAGGTTTAAATCCAGCAATACCATCTTCAAAAGCGATATATCTAATATTATCTTGCACCCAATAGTAAATGTTTTTTATTTTCTCCTCGTCAGATTCAACGTTTTCTGTCAATTCCCTTACTTTTTCCTTTATGGCAGATGTGTCATTTTCCAAACTACTAACCAACGAGATATACCAATTGTACAAATCTTGAGTAGAGCTAAAAAGTGCATTTTGGCTGCCCTTCATGGTATAGGATTTAGCCAAGACTAAAATATGGGGGTAAACATGGGAAGGGCCCGGCGTGTTTTTTTCATCAAATCTCGCCGGTAAATTTTCTGCAGTGAAGGTATAGGTTCTACTATTGGCTTTAGTGTTGACGGCAACTTCTTTAACGATTTTGTAGCTATCAAAATTTATTTCCTTTAGCTCGATATCCAACCAGTTTGGAACTTCAATTTTGATTTTCTTTCTAACAGTAGGATAATCATCTGTAAAATACAGACTTGTAAAATACTTCACATCCTTAATCTTACGTTCTATAAAAGTTTTATAGTTGTAGCCTTTCAGCGGAAAATCTAAATTAACATATTTTACCCGGCTGTCATTGTGAAAAAATTCATCGTTCTTATAGGCTTCATCATTAACGAACAGTTTTAGTTTACGTTCATTTCTGTAGAAAATTTCAAACTTTTCTATTGACGACTCCCCATCATAAAAACAATACTTCTGAATATCTGCTCTTGAATCAAGATTTATAAGGTTCTCCTTCATTTTGTGAAAGACCTCTACCTTAGATGTTGAGGTGTTTAGCCTAAATGATATTTCATCAGTACTATTAAGAAGTGCCACGTTATCATCTGGGAATTGTTCTTTTAGAGCGGTGGCTGTTTCAATATCTGCCTTGGTGGGTTCAGCATTTCTTTGTGCAAAAGCAAAATGGCTAAACACAGTTAAGGCAAAAATGACGTTGAAATAAATTCTCATAGGTAGGCAGTAAGGATTGCTAAAATACACTTTAGGACCTAAAACAGAAATATCTCGGGGTTTTTCTTCGGAAATTTTAAAACTTAAAACTTATTTATCGGGCATTTAAGAGTTTGAGAATCTATTAAAATCCACAAATTGAGACGCGAGATGATTATATTGTATAATGCTTTCAATATGAATTCAATATCATTTAACCTCGTTCTTCAGTTTCTCACTTTGCTCAAACGCGTTAAAATTCTCAATCGTCGTTGAGGTGATTTCGTGCATGGCTTCTTTAGTAAAAAATGCTTGATGGGAAGTAATCAAAACATTTGGAAAGCTATTCAGCCTCAATAACAAATCATCTTGGATTATACTTTCAGATAAATCCTTGAAAAAATA
>JBCCOJ010000364.1:0-2302 GCA_039025415.1 Bacteroidota bacterium
ACTTTACACGCGGGCAGCTTAAATGCCCCAGCGGCAATGCGTAGTATTCACTCTGAAAATCGAATGACTCGTCAAAAGGACCATGACCTATATCGTGATTTATGGTGGCGTAGTTTAAGAAAAGAATTTAGAGTAAAAAATTTAGAGAAATCTAAATATGTAATATTTGATCAATGTTATATTAATTATTTTGCCGGTCATTCAAATAAACTGCTAGCCATTAAGGCTTTTCTGAGACAATGTGTGAATTTTCCGGATTCGATAAATAAGTCTTATGGTAATTTTGATTTTAATGTTTGGAAAGTATTTGGGAAAAATTGGGTAACCAGACACCTAGTTTCATTCAAAAACAGATTATTGACATAAAGACATAAAAATATTTCAATCGCGAATTCACAAACTTAAAAATTAATGAAAGTACACTTGATTTCTGGTGGATGCGGCTTTGTTGGTCGTAATATGGTCAAACGTTTATACAGAAACACAAACGATAGTATTGTGTTTATAGATAACCTTTCCGTAGGAAAACACCCTAAGTATTGGCTAGATGAGCCAATTGAAAAAACCATAGGTAATATTGAGGTATATGGTAAAGAGGAACGACTCTTCTTTATCCAGGAAGATTTTAGGTCTACACTAAATAAACTAGTGAACCAACCAGATTATCTAAAAACTGAACTAGGGTTAAAGGTATCTAAATTTTCAGATGTTTATCATTTTGCCGCTATTGTTGGTGGTCGGGCGATGATTGATGGTGATCCAATCCAGGTAGCACTTGACCTGTCTATCGATGCCGAATTTTTCTTTTGGGTGAGCAGACACAAACCGGAGCGTGTGCTCTATCCTAGTTCAAGTGCGGCATACCCAATAAGTCTGCAAACAGAAGCGAATACTATTCAACTTAAAGAAACGGATATTGATTTTGATAATATGGGTCAACCCGATATGACTTATGGTTGGACTAAACTTACTGGTGAGTTTCTAGCACAAATTACGGCCAAGCATTATGGTGTGAATATTACTTGTATTCGTCCTTTTTCTGGTTATGGTGAAGACCAAGATTATTCTTACCCTACTCCGGCCATTGCAAGACGTGCAGTCTATAAAGAAGAACCTTTCGAAGTATGGGGGTCTGGACATCAGGGAAGGGATTTTGTACATATAGAGGATGTTTTAGATTGCATAGAAGTGGCTATGACCAAAATACACGATGGTCGTGCGATTAATATCGGTCAAGGTATTTTGACGTCATTTAGAGATCTTATTCAAATATTTTGTGAATTCGCTGGCTACAACCCAGAAATAAAACCGCTTTTAGATAAACCCGTTGGTGTACATAGCCGTTATTGCGATATGACTTGGGTTAAGGAGAATTTAGAATGGGAACCAAAGATTTCTATTAAGGAGGGAATGCGAAGGGTTTACGATGCCGTGAAAAAGCGCGAAATTGAAGAGGGAAATCTGGCAATTAATTAAAAGAAATTCTCTAATTGAGGAATAATTTACTTAAACGAATGCATTTTAAAGTAATCTGATTGAAAAGTGAATCAAACGGCATCAAATCAAAATCGCTTTAAGGTATTGTTTGCAAATATACCAACTCCCGGTAATCGGTTTATGATTGATCTTAAACAAGGTTTAGAAAATTATGCTGATGTTGTTTGGGATCACGAGGAATTTTGGAGCATGGAAAAGGATTTTGATATTATCCATATTCATTGGCCCGAATATCTTTCTTTTGAAATCGAATCATATCTCCATAAACCAGATGAATCCATACCGAGTGAACTTTGGGAAAAAACAATTACCTGCCTTGAGTACTGGTCAAAGAAATCAAAAATTATATATACCCGTCATGTGCAATATCCTCATGTTCGACATGATGATGAGTTTTTGAATTTGTATAGAGTCGTAGCTTCCTATTGTAATACCGTGATTCATTTTGCGAATTTCAGCATTAAGCAGTTTCAGGATTTCTATCCAGAGTTAAATCGGGTTAAACATGTCGTGATTCCCCATCAAAACTATGATTCCCTGCCAAATCCGTCTACTAAAGCTCAAGCAAGAAAGTATTTGCAAATTTCAGAAGATGCAAACGTCATGCTGGTCTTTGGGAACATCAATGAGAATGAAAAGGAGCTTATAAATAAGGCTTTCCGTTATATTCCAAATAAAAATAAAGTTCTTTTGGCCCCTAAATGGAAAATTAAAAGGCGAAAAATCAATTACATTAGATTGAGGGAATGGGTTTGGCATCTTGAAAAGAAAATACATAAATTGGACAAAAAACGTCGTGTTGACC
>JBCCOJ010000365.1:0-2243 GCA_039025415.1 Bacteroidota bacterium
AAAATTATATTTATTTGATTGTCAATATTTTATAATTTAAAGGAATCGACAAAATGCAATATTATACGACAAATTGCGTATTTTTCTTGTTTAAATGAAAAATTTATACTAACTTTATCTCACCATGTTAGCCTTTTACCAGAGATTCATAAATCTGGTAATTTTATTAAAAAAGGATGTCTTGCTAAGTGACATCCTTTTTCTTTTTGGGTAATTTTTCAAGGCTAGCTGTAAATTATTCCAAACTTTGCATTTCAACTAATTTTTGATAAACCCCTTTTTTTGTTAGAAGCTCATTATGGGTACCACGTTCGGCAATTTCACCTTGGTGCATGACAATGATTTCATCGGCATTTTGGATAGTTGATAATCTATGGGCAATTACTATTGAAGTTCTATTTTTCATCATCTTCTCTAACGCATCCTGAACCAACCGCTCACTCTCTGTATCCAATGCACTGGTGGCCTCATCTAAAATCATGATTGGTGGATTTTTAAGAACGGCACGAGCAATACTCAATCTTTGTTTTTGACCTCCAGAGAGTTTGCCACCTGAATCCCCTATATTGGTATTTATACCATTTGGTAAGGCCTTGACGAATTCCCAAGCGTTGGCAATTTTCAAGGATTCGACAATCTCATCTTCAGTAGCGTCCTCCTTTCCAAGTAGAATATTGTTTTTGACCGAGTCATTAAACAAAATGGAGTCTTGGGTGACCAAGCCCATAAGATGTCGAAGTGAGGACTTTGTCAAATTACGAATATCCTCACCGTCAATTGTAATAACTCCCTCGTTTACATCGTAAAAACGTGTTACGAGATTCGCTATGGTCGATTTACCACTACCAGACTGCCCAACCAGTGCCACGCTTTTTCCTTTTGGCACAGTAATACTGAAATTCTTAAGTACCAAATCATCTTCATATTTGAATGAAATATTGTCTAGTTTGATTTCAGAATTGAAATTTGATTTGTCAATGGCCCCAGGTTTACCCTTGATACTTGATTCAGTATTTAAGATTTCCAAAACCCTATCGGCCGAAGCGTTGCCAGATTTTACCTTATAACTGGCCTTGCTAATCGCCTTGGCTGGCGTAAGTATATTATAAGCCAGTGCCATGTAGGTTATAAATTCGTCTGAAGTAAGGGTTTGATCAACAAGTACCATCTTACCGCCATATAACAGAATCACGGCAATCACAACGATGCCAAGAAATTCTGAAGTTGGCGAAGCCAGATTTTGCCTGTGTGCTAAATCATTTGAATATTTATAAAGCCGCGCGGTAGAACCACTAAAGGTCTTATAGAATTTTGACTCGGCATTGAACCCCTTAATTACCTTAAGACCATTTAAAGTTTCCTCAAGCACTGATAAAAATGCTCCATTTTCTTCTTGAACCCTCAATGAATGTTTCTTTAAACTTTTACCCACGCGCGAAATGATTGCGCCAGAAATTGGAATAAAAACAAAAACAAAAATTGTAAGCTTTATGGATATTGTGAACATGACAATAATCGTGAAAATAATTGTCAATGGTTCTCTAACCAGTAACTCCAATATTGCCAACAGGGAATTTTGGATTTCGTTTACATCTGCCGAAATACGGGCTATGATATCTCCTTTTCGTTTTTCTGAAAAATACGACACGGGCAAGGATATGGTTTTGTCATAAAGTTCATTTCTAATATCTTTTAAAATTCCATTTCTCAAATAAGCCAAAAAGAAGTTTGAAAAATAGCCCGCTGCATTTTTTAATAGAAAAGTCGCCAATACGATACATATCATTAATATCAAAACTTGATACTGGCCTTCTTCGGCAATTTTTTGGGTTATGAAATAGTTTAAGCTGTCCTCCAAATAGTTGCCGTATTCCGTCAATCCATCATAATCTGAACGTTTAGGTTTTACCGTAATGGATTCGGCGGTCTTTAATAAAACCTTGAGCATTGGCATCAAGGACACAAAAGAAAGCGTACCAAAAAGTGCGTAAAGTACATTGAAGAATATATTTAAAAACGCATACTTTTTATACGGAAATATAAACCTTGAAAGCTTTTTGATATAATCCATTAATCTTCAATAATATCTAAAAACCTAATGTTAATTTCTAAATCATCATCCATATAGGGGGTGGCTGAATACTCATCTATCGCCGCATTGTACTTCAATAATCCATACCCAGAATCGATTGAAAGGGCGGATTTATAGATTATGGTTTCTGAATAAAAACTATTCCCTAAAA
>JBCCOJ010000366.1:0-2224 GCA_039025415.1 Bacteroidota bacterium
AGCTTTTAACCAGCGAAGAACAATTTCAAAAATGATTTATTGAAATTAGAGACGAAATTGAACTGGTCTGAATTACAACAAATCCCTCAAAGCAGGCTCCAAATGATGAAATTCGAAATTAAATCCGGACTCCTCGATTTTCCTTGAGCAGACCCGCTGACTTTCAAACAATAAAATATGCATGTCGCCCAGCGCTAACTTCATCGCGAATTTTGGAATCTTTGGAAGAATTAGCGGCTTTTCTAAAATTTTTGCGGTGGTCTTGGTCACCTCGGTATTGGTTACGGGATTTGGTGCCACCGCATTGTAAATCCCTGATAACTTATTTTTCACTGCATAGACAAAAAGTTCAGCCAAATCCTTGACGTGTATCCAAGATTGCCACTGTTCACCACTGCCAAATGGAGCACCAGCACCAAGCTTGATTGGTTTTACCATTTCCTGAAGCGCACCTCCTTTCTCAGACAGCACCAAACCAATCCGTATCTTGGCCACTTCAAGTCCTATGGTTTCAAATTCATCCACGGCATCTTCCCATTTCTCGACAACCTTACCTAGAAACGATTGGGAAACACCAGCAAAATCTTCTTCGTAATAATTGGTCAACGAGCTTGGATAAACACCAATCGCACTTGCGGAAACCACATGTTTAACCGGAAAATTATGCTCAGCGATAGTCGCTTTCAACAACTGGGCGGTCTCAGTTCTACTATTTAGAATTACTTTCTTATAGGCAGAGGTCCATCGTTCTGAAATTGTAGCACCCACTAAGTTGATAATGGTATCTACTTGTTCCAGGCATTTCTCATCAATTTTATTTTCATTGGGATTCCAATAGAATCCTTTATAATTTTCTTCTGATGATAATTTGTGTTTCGCAGTAGTAAGATAATTTACAGCAATGTTCTTTTGATGGCAAACTTTCACAACTTCTTTACCTATCATACCTGTTGCACCAGTAATTAAAACCCGTTTAACCATAGAACAAATTTAACGAAAGGGCATAGCAATGATGTAGGTATTAGTAAGGGTTTAACTTTTGATAGCCCTAAGCATATGTCGCTTCCCAGGCGGTCCAGGTAAACGTTCAACTGTAAATCCAACGGTTTGAAGGGCTCGCCTAACACTGCCCTTTGCCGAATATGTGGTCAAGACACCCTGTAGTTTTAAAGCTCCAAACATTTTAGAGAAAATGTCCTCCGTCCAAAGTTCTGGTTGAACCCTTGGCCCAAAAGCATCAAAGTAAATGACATCATAAGCCTGCTTATCGGAAATTTTATCAAAGGTTTTCTTTTGTTTTTTTAGTGTAAAATTTTTAGAAATCTTTTGGTCTTTTTCCCAAGAACAATTGTGCATTTCGTTTAGCACTCCACCATCAATTTGAAGTTGCTCGGGATAATTCATCTGTGATAATTCTTCAGAAGAAATTGGAAATGCCTCAACTCCAATATAATTGATTTTCAGGTCAAGTGATTCAGCTTTTAAATAGGTCAATAATGCATTGAGACCTGTTCCAAAACCAACTTCAAGAATGTCTATATCATTCTGTTTTACCATTAGGTTTTGACTTTTTAGCATTTCAGCATAAAACAAAAAACCATGTCTAATATAAACATGGTTTGCTTCCTGTATTGCGCCGTGGATTGAATGGTATTGCTCATTCCATCCTTCTATTTGTATGGTAGAAGAGCCATCAGCAGTCTTGATAATCTGTCTACGCAATTATTTTTCAATTTTTAAAAGCACGCCATCGGCTTCAAAAGAAAATGTTTTCTTTGGCTCAGTGATGGCGGCAATTTCCTCGTCAGTGGCACCACCGTCAGCGGCATAGTGACGTTGCTCGTCAACAGGAACTTCATTAACAAATGCCTTTCCGTTAATAATAACTTCCTTACCAGCGATATCTTTAGGGACAAAGAATCCGTAGTCTTTGAATTTTACCATAGCTTGCTCTCCATTTTCAAGATTGAGTTTCATCCAGCAACCCTTTGCTTGGCAAACATCATCAACCGTAGCAATTAATTTGACCGTAGTTGTGTCATTGATTTCCATAGACTGGTATTTTTCGGCCATATCGCTACTTGAAATCACATTCTCATCGGTTATTTTTTCACCAAAATAGGCATACTCAGTATTTACCTTATTCTCGTTCTCTTGAACGGTTTCATCTTTTTGCTTCTCCTCCTGTTTGCAGGCCATAAAGGCAATTATCATTAAAAATAAG
>JBCCOJ010000367.1:0-2192 GCA_039025415.1 Bacteroidota bacterium
AACCGCTATTTTTTATATACGTTGTTGTAAAAAGTGTTTTTATCTAAGTTTGATGTATGCTTTAAAAGCATGAATAAATCTATAAATTTCTTCCTCTGAATTTGTCAAATCAGCGGCTAGGTAATTTCCTTTAAAGTCTGGTTTATATTGCAAGTTTATCGGGCCAATTAAAATATTATGCTTTTCGCGTAACTCATTCGCAAACTTAGCAGGATCTACCCCTTTAATCTTAAAGGCCGAGATAGCACACGATTTGTTGGGATTTGTGAGCAATTGAATTCTATCCGACTTTATAATTTCATTTAACCATAGATCCCGAAGATACCGCAGTCTGTTCTCCTTTTTCTTGATACCTATGTTTTGGTTGAAATCGAACACCGAAGGTAAACTGGCACTTACAGCTTTAGATACTGTACCAAATTCTTCAAATTTTTCGATACTATTTGCTGGTTTACCTGACCAACTTGCCCAAATGGGCCATACTTTTTCGATCACATCTTTTTTAACATATAAAACACCAGTTCCTTTTGGTGCCCAGAACCATTTGTGAAGAGATGCAGCAAATATATCACAACCTAACTCAGAAATTTTAAAGTCAATTTGACCAATACTTTGGGCACCATCAACAATAGTCCTTATACCTTTTTTTCTAGCCATTTCAGATATTTCACGTACAGGTAATATTTGTCCGTTTTTATTGAACATATGACACATTAGAATGACTTTTGTATTAGATGTGCAAGCATTCTCAAATGCGGAAACAACTTCATCATCTTCTACAGCAGACATTGGGATATCAATTAATTTTAGGCGAATATCATCACGTTTTTCTCTTTGTTGAATAATCTTAATACAAGAATCGTAATCGGCATTTGTCGTTAAAATTTCATCGTTCTTTTTAAGATCAATGCCAAGCAATCCGATTCCAAGCCCTTCCATCGCATTACGGGTTAGCGCAATTTCGCTAGGTGAACAGCCAAAAGTATTCGCCATCAATTCTCGTAAAGATTGTGATGATCCACTTTCTTTTAAAGCATTCAAGGCTTGAGTTTTATATTCACCGCCACCAGCAGTAATTTCTTGATATTCTGAAATAAGCCCTAAAGTTGCAGTGGGTACCGCTCCACCACCAGTATTCAATAGATTAATATATTCCGATTTTTTTGGGAAAGAATTTCTGATTTTACTCCAAAAATCATCATTCACAGATAAGTTCCTTTCATCGATTTTATTGATCATAGATAATGCTCCTGTCGCCCAAATTCCTATTATTAATTGTCTTCTTTCCATATTATCTATCTTCAGATTTTTGATTTTCGTACCTTGCTTACGGTTATTGCATGCGCCGTGCCGTAGCGAATGCGAAGGCATGGTCTACATGCAAACTGTTAGCGGTTCGGCTTTATTCTATTTCAAATATGTTTTCAATAATTTTATTTATAACATTTTTGGTTCTTGGAACTTTGTCTTTTATTAAATATTCCTTTAGTGCTTTTACCATTTCTACTTCATCTGTTTCTAAAGGAAGTTGAGGGTTAATCTCTCGCATCCAAGGTGATTGGTTTACTCTTTCATCTTTAGTAGTGCAAAACATAATAGCATCTAATGCTATAAGACTTAATGGACGTCCAGATTCTAACCATTTCTTTCCTCTTTCCCAATTGAATTTTGAACTTGCAGCTAAGTGACCCCATAACTGACTGATACTTTTTGGTCTGCCTGCATTTTCTTCAATCCAGTCCAAAACAGGTTCATATTGAATATAGTTTAATGAACCCATTAATTCGGTTAAATATTTATCCTCACAATCTTCTAATTCTCGTACAATTTTACAAAAGGCTTCTTTCGCATCATTCTCTGAAATTATCTTCTCCATTTTAAAATGGAATTCATCTATGTCTTCTCTATCATACATTTTTTCTTAAACTATTGACCGTCGCTATTCTATATCATGGTTTTTTTCTTTTGCTGACCGCTAACATTAAGATTTTCAACATCTGTACGCCAGGGGCGTATTACTGTTGAAAATCAGGTTGAACAGAGTCGCCTATGGTGTTAGTCTATGGGGTTTTCATATCGTTCTGATGTAGTATTTGAGTTAGGCTCGCTTTCTGTTTTCAAAGTTAAGATAGTTAGGGAGGAATAAATTTTCAAAGAGCTTGGCTATTTTTGCGTTTAATCTAAGATTTCTG
>JBCCOJ010000368.1:0-2167 GCA_039025415.1 Bacteroidota bacterium
CTGATAGCGTATTTTTTGAACCAATCCAACCATGCAGATTTTATTTTACCTGAAACTTCATTTTTATTATAAAACGCCTCTTGCACCAAATCAATTCCTTTACTTGGGTCATCATCCGAAAAATCGCCTAAAAGTCTGAAGAATATGGTCATATCGGTTTCAGTCAACTCTAGGTTATTTTCCAATTCAAGGATTAATTTTGAATCACCTTCATATATTTCAACCAAGCCTAGCTTTGATTTCATCATATTGAGGTATTTCCCTGGGTATGAATTTCTAAAACCTTTTAAAATTGATTCCAAACCCTCCGTTTCGCCTATCAATGGATAAATTGCATTTGCCAATCGATAGAGATTCCAAAGTACAATATCAGGTTGTGCTCCATATCGATAACGTTTGTTTTGAGCATCTGTAGTATTTGGAGTCCATCCTTTATCATATCCTTCTAGCCAACCGTATGGACCGTAATCAATAGTGAGGCCAAGAATCGACATGTTATCGGTATTCATGACCCCATGTACAAAACCAACCCGCTGCCAATGAATTACCATTTCTAAACTTCTATCGGCAACTTCTTTAAAAAATGCTATGTAGGTATTTTTAGATGGCTTTCCCAATTCCTTATAAAAATGCTGGATTGTGTAATCAATAAGTTCCTTTAATACATCATGTTCTTTTCTAGCAGCAAATATCTCAAAGCTCCCAAAGCGAATAAAACTAGGGGCAACCCTGCAAACGATTGCTCCTTTTTCATATTCTGGATTACCGTCATACATGACGTCACGTAAAACACTATCGCCAGTCAAGGCAAGCGATAGGGCTCTTGTTGTGGGCACGCCCAAATGAAACATGGCCTCGCTGCACAAGTATTCCCGAATCGATGACCGCAAAACCGCGAGTCCATCTGCCCTTCTTGAATACGGTGTTTCACCGGCCCCTTTTAATTGAAGTGCCCAACGCTTATTACCGTTAGTGGTTTCAAAAAGATTAATGGCCCTACCATCACCTAATTGACCAGCCCAATGACCAAATTGGTGACCCCCATAACACATGGAGTAAGGATTTGTGTTAGGTAAAACTTGATTACCGGTCATTAAATTCAAAAATTGATTTGATTTTGAGTCTTCTTGCCTAATGCCCAATTCGCTTAACATTTCAGAACAAACATGAATCAATTTAGGCGCTGAAGTCTTTTTGGGTTTTACAAAAGAAAAACAGGCATCATGTACCTGACGCCTTTCGTTTTGGGTTATACTATCGGCGGGTAATACTTTGTTGAAGGTGTCATCAATTTTGAACATTATCTCCTAAAAATTTCGATTATTAAGCCGAAATTAGTTTTTCGGCATGCATCTTTCTTAATTTATTTAGTTTAGGTTCGATTACAAAGGTACAATAGCCTTGTCTTTTATTGCTTTTATAATAATCCTGGTGTTCTTTTTCAGCTTCATAAAAGGTACTTAATGGGCTAATTTCGGTGACAACAGGGTCTTTATAATACTCACCGATGGCATTTACAATCCCCTTAGCGGTACTTTCTTGTCGGTCATCATGATAGTAAATAACCGATCGGTATTGTGTCCCAACGTCTGCTCCTTGACGGTTTAATGTAGTTGGGTCGTGCGTCGTCATAAAAATCAATAATAAATCCTCATATGACACGACATTGGCATCGAAAGTCACTTGCACCACTTCGGCGTGACCTGTAAGACCTGAGCAGATTTCTCGATACGTTGGCCTGCCAGGTACAGAACCCCCTGTATAACCTGAAACCACTTTCTTGACACCTCTTACTTCTTGAAATACAGCTTCGGTACACCAAAAACAGCCACCACCAACTGTCATTTTTTTTATATTTTCCATTTCTTAAAAATCTTAATCTATAGAGTCATCTATTTTTAGTGCATCTGAATTAATGCAGTATCGCAGTCCGCTTGGTTCTGGTCCATCGGGAAATACATGTCCCAAATGCGCATCACAAACGTTGCACATCACCTCAACCCTTATCATTCCAAATTTGGTATCCTTTTCATATTTGATGGCATTTTCCTTTATTGGTTGAGTGAAACTTGGCCATCCTGTTCCAGATTCAAATTTTATGCTAGTATCGAATAAGGGTGAATTGCAACAAATACAATTGTATTTGTTGCAATTCACCCTTATTCGA
>JBCCOJ010000369.1:0-2156 GCA_039025415.1 Bacteroidota bacterium
AAAAAAATTAAAATTTAAAATATAATTATGAGTAAAATAATTGGAATCGATTTAGGAACGACGAACTCATGCGTTTCTGTAATGGAAGGAAACGAACCAGTCGTAATCCCTAACGCGGAGGGTAAGCGCACAACGCCATCTGTAATTGCATTTGTTGAAGGTGGAGAAATTAAAGTTGGTGACCCAGCGAAAAGGCAAGCGGTTACCAATCCAGAAAAAACGGTTTATTCTATTAAGCGTTTTATGGGGAATAAGTACTCTGAATCTAAAAATGAGGCAGAGCGAGTGCCATATAAAGTGGTAAAAGGGGATAATGATACGCCAAGAGTGGATATCGAAGGTCGTTTATATACGCCGCAAGAACTATCTGCTATGATTCTTCAAAAAATGAAGAAAACGGCAGAAGATTACTTAGGAGCAGATGTAAGTAGAGCCGTTATTACCGTACCGGCTTACTTTAATGATTCGCAACGTCAAGCTACCAAAGAAGCAGGTGAGATTGCTGGATTAAAGGTTGAAAGAATTATCAATGAACCAACGGCGGCGGCTTTAGCCTACGGAATGGATAAAAAAGGTGTTGATCAAAAAATTGTTGTATTTGACTTTGGTGGTGGTACACACGATGTATCTATATTGGAATTAGGTGATGGTGTATTTGAAGTATTGTCAACCGATGGGGATACCCACTTGGGTGGTGATGATGTTGATGAGAAAATTATAAATTGGTTGGCAGACGAATTCAAATCTGATGAGGATATTGATTTAAGAAAAGACCCAATGGCTTTACAGCGATTAAAAGAAGCTGCGGAAAAAGCTAAAATTGAATTATCATCTTCAGCTCAAACAGAAATCAATCTACCATATGTAACCGCAACGGCTACTGGCCCTAAACACTTGGTAAGAACACTGACACGTTCAAAATTTGAACAGTTAATAAATGATTTGGTAAAGCGCACAATTGAGCCATGTGAATCTGCATTGAAAGCAGCTGGTTTAACAAAGAATGATATCGACGAAATTATTTTGGTTGGAGGGTCTACTAGAATTCCTGCGGTGCAACAAGCAGTAGAAAAATTCTTTGGTAAAGCGCCAAGCAAAGGCGTAAACCCTGATGAGGTAGTATCCTTAGGTGCTGCAATACAAGGTGGAGTTTTAACTGGTGATGTTAAGGACGTATTGTTATTGGATGTAACGCCATTATCACTTGGTATTGAAACCATGGGTAATGTGATGACTAAGCTTATTGAGGCCAATACTACCATACCAACTAAAAAGTCACAGGTATTCTCGACGGCAGCAGACAATCAGCCATCTGTTGAGATTCATGTATTACAAGGTGAGCGGCCAATGGCGGCAGATAACAAAACAATCGGACGTTTTCATTTAGATGGAATTCCACCAGCAAAACGAGGAACCCCGCAAATTGAAGTAACTTTTGATATTGATGCCAATGGTATCATTAAGGTATCTGCAGAGGACAAGGCCACTGCTAAGAAGCAGGATATTAGAATTGAAGCATCCTCTGGATTGACTGAAGAGGAAATCAATAAAATGAAGCAAGAGGCAGAAGCTAACGCAGAAGCTGATGCAAAAGCTAAAGAAACCGCTGATAAACTAAATCAAGCTGATGCTATGATTTTCCAAACTGAAAGCCAGTTAAGTGAGTTTGGTGATAAATTATCAGAGGATAAGAAAAAGCCAATCGAAGACGCTTTGGAAGAGTTGAAAAAGGCTTATGAAACTAAGGACATTGCTGTTATAGAGCCGGCGCTTGAAAAAATAAATGAAGCTTGGAAAGTAGCTTCTGAAGAAATGTACAAGGCGCAAGCTGATGCTGCGGGTCAAGCAAATGCTGAACCAACTGGTTCAACAGATGCCGGAGCTGGAGCCAAGGGCCAAGAGAGCAGCGACGTCGAGGATGTTGATTTTGAGGAAGTGAAGTAAATTCCTCAATAAACAACAATACGATAAAAGTAAGGCAACCATTGATTTGGTTGCCTTTTTTATTTATGTCTCGAAACTTCTCTTTAATTGTGATTTCTAAACCGTAATCAAAATTTGACTCTTTATAAAGGGTCATTGAAATAATGACAATTTTTTAGAATCAAGATTTTCATTTTTAATTATTGTTAATTAGTCTTTAAAATCACTTAAAA
>JBCCOJ010000370.1:0-2150 GCA_039025415.1 Bacteroidota bacterium
GTTAAATTTAAGATATGGCATATTGGATTTCGATAGTTTTATTAGTCTTGGCAATATATATAGGTATAAGCATAGCCCTTTATTATCTGCAGGATTATATGCTTTTCAAGCCTGAAAAATTACCGGCTGATTTTCAGTTCGATTATGAAAACCAAGACACCAAAGAATATAATTTAGAAACCAGGGATGGCGCAATAATCAATGGACTGCGATTCTTCCCCAAAGTCAAAAGTAAAGGTGTAGTTATCTATCTTAAAGGAAATTCAAAGAGCATTAAGGGCTGGGGGAAATTTGCTGTCGATTTCACCCGCCATGGCTACAATGTTTTAATGGTTGATTATCGAGGTTTTGGCAAAAGCACAGGGCGTCGGTCCCAAAAAGCAATCAAACGTGACCTGCAATTGGTTTATAACAAAGTAAAAGAGCAGACAACTGAGGATAGAATCATACTATACGGTCGTTCTCTCGGTTCGGGTTTTGCGGCAAAATTAGCCAGTATGAATCAGCCAAGAATGCTCATTCTTGATGCCCCGTACTATAGTTTGACGAAAGTGACCTCTAGATATATGCCATTTATGCCATTATCCATTTTGCTGAAGTATCCGCTTCCAACTTACAAGTGGTTGAAGTACGTACAATGCCCAATTCACATAATTCACGGTACACAGGATAAGCTCATTCCGTTTAAATCTAGTGTAAAATTGTCTAAGGTAAATCCCAAGCTCACCAAATTACATACGGTAATTGGCGGGGGTCATAAGAATTTGAATAATTTTGAATCCTATCATCTCATGTTGGATGAAATATTAAATCATCAGCCAAAATCAATTGACCTAGAAACAACGAGCATTAATGTCGTCCACTCCTCAAAACCGAAAAAAGCAAAGGCTTAAGCGTTTTCTCCAAATACTTTTATTGCTCTATGTTATGATCGGTGCTTCTTTATATTTTTTACAGGAAAAATTAATGTTTTTACCTACAGAATTACAGCAGGATTTTGAGTTTAAGTTCGATTATCCTTTTGAGGAGTTATTTTTTGAGCCTTCGGAAAACGTTAGTATCAACGCCATTCATTTTAAAACCGAAAAGCCTCGAGGCGTTATTCTCTATTTTCATGGAAACGCGGGAGATTTGAGCCGATGGGGTAAAATCACCGAGTTTTTTGTGGAAAAGGAGTTCGATGTTTTGGTCATGGATTATCGAACCTATGGCAAGAGTAAGGGAGAACTTAGTGAGCAGGCTTTTTACGACGATGCTCAATTTTGTTATGATTACTTGTTGGGACAATATGACGAAAGTGAAATCACGTTATACGGCCGTTCACTAGGAACAGGAATTGCCACCTATCTAGCTGCTGAAAACGACCCCAAGCAGCTTATAATTGAGACTCCATATTACAGCATACTGGATGTGGCAAAACATCGTTTCCCCATATTTCCGGTGTCAAAACTTTTAAAATATAGATTCCCTAGCAATGAGTATATTAAAAAAGTGGAGTGCCCTATTGCCATTTTTCACGGGACTGAAGACAGCGTAGTCCCATATAGCTCAGCAGAGAAGCTAAGTCAAGTTGTTACAAAAGGCGCTTTGAATTTTATAACCATTGAAGGGGGCACACATTATAATTTGGTAGAATTTGAAGCTTATCAAAAGGGTATTGATAAGATTTTAAAATAAGATAACCTGATTATCTCAACGCCTCTATTTCTAAGTTTGTCTGTTCTATAAAATTCAAAACTTCGTCACGACCTATAGCTTTTGAGGATGAGGTCACAAAATAATTGGGTAGTTCTTCCCAAGTCTTTAATAACTCCTCGCAATAGGCTTTTACGTTTTTATCTATTGCTTTTGGTTTAAGTTTGTCAGCTTTTGTAAAAATTATAGAAAACGGAATTCCGGCAAGACCTAGATATTCCATAAACTCAAAATCAATTTTTTGTGGTTCGTGTCTAATATCGACCAAAACAAAAGACGATGTCAATTGTTGACGATGTTCAAAATAGTCGGTAATAAATTTTTGAAAACGTTTTTTGGCCGATTTGGAAACTCTCGCGTATCCGTATCCAGGTAAATCCACCAAATACCATTCTTTATTGATTAGAAAGTGGTTTATAAGTTGGGTTTTTCCGGGTTTCCCTGACGTTTTGGCA
>JBCCOJ010000371.1:0-2134 GCA_039025415.1 Bacteroidota bacterium
AACACGAAAAATTTATTTCTACGCCATGGAAAGGCATTCATCTCATATCCCCTGCTTTCTTTGTTTCAAATCCAGAAGACCATAAACTTTTCAATATTAAAACTGAAAAGGAGCTTTTTAGTAATATCCATCATGCACTCATAGAAAAAGAACTAAATCTTAACGCAATAGATACGCAAGGTGGAAAAATAGGAAGCGTAGAAATCTATGTTTCCAATTATACTGAAATCGCTAATCACACCATATTTCCTGAAGCAATGAAACTTTCTCCAGAGGATATGACACGTAATGACAAAATAGTTTTTATCGAGAAAACTACGTTGAACATGCTTCCGAAACTGGTAAAGGCCAATCTCATGGAGTGGTCAAAATTAAATGTTAGAAATTTTATTCAAGGATTCAGGGATGACAAGATTTTAATTATACTGATTATCGTTTTACTGTTTAGCCTCTTCAAACTTTTTAAAAAGCAAAATTCATTAATTTATAGGCTATTATTCATTTTTAGTTTTTTGGGTATTGCCAATATGGGCATTGTAGCCATTGGCATTTACACTACCCCTAGATATACATTTTATAATTATTGGATTCTACCGTTTATAGTCATTATACTGCTCAACGAATTCAACAGTAAAAGCATAAAGGAACCATAAGCCGTATTACATAATCAAAAATTGCTCAGACTTACCATAAATGAAAAAAGAAGTATTGACAATACTCATTCCTGCTTATAACGAGGCTTCAACCATTTACAAGGTATTGGACAGAATCAATAATGTCAAATTATTACGTGGACTGGAAAAGGAAGTCATTATAATTGATGATTGTTCTATAGACGGTACTAAAGCTGAAGTTGAAAGATATAAATCAACCCACAATGATTTGAAAATACTGTTTTTAAAACATGACGAAAATCGTGGAAAAGGCGCTGCAATACATACAGGAATCGAAAAAGCAACTGGACATTATCTCATCATTCAGGATGCTGATTTGGAATATGACCCTAAAGAGTTTAATTATTTACTCGACCCATTGCTAGAAGGTCATGCTGATGTTGTTTATGGCTCAAGGTTTATGGGTAATAACCCGCATAGAATTCTGTTCTTCTGGCATAGTATTGGAAATAAAGTATTGACGTTTTTTTCAAATATGTTCACCAATCTTAATTTGTCTGACATGGAAACCTGTTATAAATTGTTCAGAACTCAGATTATTAAGTCCTTACATTTAAAAGAGCAGAGATTTGGTTTTGAGCCTGAAATTACAGCAAAGATTTCCAGAATTCCAAGAATAAGAATTTATGAAGTTGGTATTTCCTATTATGGGCGCAGTTATGAAGAAGGTAAAAAGATTGGCTGGAAAGATGGATTTCGGGCGTTTTATTGCATATTTAAATATGGTCTTTTGAAATTCAAATAGAGTATTATATCGAAAAGATTACAACTTAAATTAAACCATTTCCAATTACCTTAGTCTTAATTTAAAATTTTGATTTTTGGAAGTAGAACAAACGTTCGTTGTCCGTTTACAAAACAAAAGTACCAAGGAAACTGCCTTTAAGGAGCTTCTACAGCTCTATAAAGAACGTTTGTATTGGCATATAAGGCATATTGTAAAATCACACGATGACGCCGATGATGTTCTACAGAACACCTTTATCAAAGTTTATAAGAATATCAATAAATTTAATGGGGATAGTAAATTGTACTCTTGGATGTATCGAATAGCCTCTAATGAAAGTATAACACACATCAATAAAAATGCAAAACGTCTGTCTTTTTCAACAGAGGAATATCAAGAACATGCCATAAATAATTTGTCGGCTGATGTTTATTTTGAAGGGAAGGACATACAATTAAAACTGCAAAAAGCAATTGCAACCCTACCCGAAAAACAACAAACCGTCTTTAATATGAAGTATTTTCAAGAGATTACCTATCGAGAAATGTCTGAAATTTTGGAGACTTCTGAGGGTGCTTTAAAAGCTTCATACCATATTGCAGTCAAAAAGATTGAATCCTATTTAACCGAAGATTAGAATGGATTAAACCATTGAGCGATTAAACAGTCAAATTAAGTAAAAAGAATAACCTGTCTTTTTGGGATAGTAATAATGAAAAATAAAAAATTAAAT
>JBCCOJ010000372.1:0-2132 GCA_039025415.1 Bacteroidota bacterium
ATAGTTTCGGGTCACGACCCATCAGAAATAAAAAGCCAACCAACCCTAATATTAAGGGCAGGAAGTAATAGGTATTTCTTGCTTTATTATTTTCAACATCACTTGGTAGATTATCTTGTGACATGCCCAAATGCCATTTATCAATAAAATCAATGCCACTTATCCAGTTGCCGTGAAGGTCATCGTATTTTCCCTGAATGTCATCTTGGCGACCCGTGAAATTCCACATAAAATAACGCCAGTACATATAGCCGAACTGATAATCTAACATATAATATAGATTATCACCAAAGGACGGTTTTTCAATATCTAAAAAGTCCCGACCATAGTTTTTTAGGAAACCATGATAACCTTCATAGTCAACGTTTCCTTTAGCCACCTCAGATTTAAATTGATTTACCAAATTGCGGAGTTCGTTTTCCATCTGGTACTCTGGCTTGAGCTTAAAATCCAACAAACCTGCAAACATCATATAGTTTTCGGCGTGTTCAACGCTCCACATTCTTGGTAATACTGAGGCGTGCTCAGAATTGTAGTTTTGTTTTGCACTTTTCCATTCGTTTACAATGATGTACTTACCCGATTCTTCATCTTTTTCATATTTGGGCTTATCATCGATATAGGGATTATTCTCATCAAGTCCAGAATATTGGTCAGTGAACAAGGGTCCATAAAATAGATGGGTTTCTGGGTACTGCTCTAGATTGTAATAGGCCAGTAACTCCCGTGCGCTCGAGGGATTATTTTCGTTGATAATCACATTTGCATTGGCCCGAATGGGCAGCATTATCCATGAGGAAAAGCCAATGAAAATAAAAATGAGGCAGAGTATTAGGGTATTTGCGTATTTATAGTTTTTGTCTCGTGTGTATCTTAATCCGAAATAAAACACCAATATTAGAGCTACCCCGGCAATGATAGAACCTGAATTAAAAGGTAGCCCAATTGAATTGACGAAGAAAATTTCCGCAGCACTAAAGAGTAACAGAGCATTTGGAAGCAGGAGTTTAAAAATGAACAAAAGTATAGCCGCAGAAACAACGTTGGCGATAATAAAGTTTTTAACGGTGACCCTCTTATAGTTTTTAAAGAAGTAAATAAGTCCCAAAGCGGGTATGGTCAATAAGCCCATAAAATGAACCCCGAAGGATAGACCTATTACAAAGGCGATTAAAATGAGCCATTTGTGGCCTCTTGGCTTGTTCATATCGCGTTCCCAACGTAAACCAAGATAAAATAATACCGCCATGATTAAGGTTGCCATGGCATAAACTTCAGTCTCTACGGCGTTAAACCAAAATGAATCGGTAAAGGTAAATGCTAGACTTCCCACCAATGCACCGCCAAGAATACCGATGTATTGATTTTTTGATAAGTCAACTTCTCTGTGGTTGTCAAAACTTTCCTTATTAGGTTGAGCAGCGACGGCGAGTTTTCTAAGTAAAATACTAATCGTCCAGAACATAAACAGTATAGTAAAGGCACTTGAAACCGCACTCATTAAATTCAATAATGCACCAATTTGAGCAGGCTCCAATGCAAAAAGGGAGAAAAATGCCCCTAAAAGCTGAAATAAGGGAGCGCCAGGAGGGTGACCGACCTGAAGTTTTGACGAGGTTAAAATATACTCACCGGCATCCCAAAAACTAACGGTAGGTTCAATGGTAAGAGCATAAGTGATAAGTGCGACAGTAAAAGCCAACCACCCCAAGATGGTGTTCCAGTTCTTGAAGTTGAAATGTGTCATAAATAAAGTCTAATTTGTTGCGGGCGAATTTAATAATAATAATGGCAACCCCTAAAGTTTTTAAGTTAACGTTAAGTTAGACCGATTATTTTTGGTTTAAATTATTTGTTGAAATAAAAGTTTGTACTAAATTTGCACCCGCTGATAAAATGCCCTTGGCTTTACTTCAAAGGCAAGCATTGTAAAGTGGCCCATGGTGTAACTGGCAACACGTCTGGTTTTGGTCCAGAAGAGTCTAGGTTCGAGCCCTAGTGGGCCAACTTTAGTTAAAGAATCCTGAACATTGATTTGTTCGGGATTTTTTTTGGAAATGCCTTTCCCACTAGGGCGAGAAGCCTGTGCCGAGCGCAGTCGAGGTAAGCCCTAGTGGGCCAACTTTAGTTAA
>JBCCOJ010000373.1:0-2125 GCA_039025415.1 Bacteroidota bacterium
AATTGAAAATTAAGAATTGAGTTGTAACAAATATTTAGTTTTGAATGTCGTTATTACAGTGGAATGATTTTTGGAAAGTTTATCCCGATGAGAACGTTTTTAGTTGTAGTTATCATATTTCCGTTGTCTTTATTGGCCCAAGTACCAATTGAGCAAGACTCCACGATAACCAAATATATATTGATAGATGGTGATTCAGTACCAAAAGCTGCAATTGACCTGAATGAAGTTCTTATTCTAAATAAACTGAAATTTGAAAGTAAGGATGAGCGCATTAGGTATTTGATTTTACGCCGAAAAACACTTAAGGTTTATCCTTATGCTAAATTAGCAGCCGATAGGTTAACCACATTAAATGAGCGTCTTGAGACCTTGGATAATAAGCGCGCCAAAAAGCGCTATGCTAAAAAAATTCAACGTTACATAGAAGATGAGTTTTCCGCTGAACTTAAAAAACTAACCAAAACTGAAGGTCAAATACTGGTCAAGTTGATTCACAGGCAGACAGGGAGTACAACTTTTGAATTAATTAAGGAACTTCGTAACGGTTGGCGAGCCTTTTGGTTCAATACCACCGCTAATCTATTTGACATATCGTTAAAGGAAGAATTCAACCCTATGTTGGTTGAAGAGGATTATTTGATTGAAGACATTTTGGAGCGGGCTTTTCAAAGTCGAAAGTTAGAGCGGCAGCAGCCAGCCATAGATTTTGATTTTTACGACCTTACTGATAAATGGCGCAATAAGACCGTCTCTACTGAGACCAAGAACTAATGAGAGTTCAATCTGAATTTGAGGAAAAACTGAATGCCTATAGCCATGGTATCGCTGCCTTTTTAGGTCTTATAGGCTTGGCACTTCTTATCTTCTCTTTAAACAAGCAAACGCCTTATTCCCTTTTTAGCGTCGTTGTTTATGGTTTGTCTATCATAATTCTCTTTTTGGCATCAACATTTTATCATTCAGTTAAAAGTGAAAGGCGAAAGCACTATTTCAGAATATTAGACCATATCAGCATTTACATTCTAATTGCTGGAACTTATACTCCAGTTTTATTGATAACCTTGCCAGACAGTTTAGGTTGGACACTTTTTTATATAGTCTGGGGTATTGCCTTGTTCGGGCTATTTCTTAAAATATTCTTTACTGGACGTTTTGAAATTTTCTCAACCTTACTTTACTTAATCATGGGTTGGTTAATCGTGTTTGATTTTTCTAACGTGGCAGAAAGATTAGGAGACGGCGTATACTATCTTTACGCTGGTGGTGCGTTCTACACCCTGGGTATAATCTTCTATGTCTTTGAAAGGATACCCTATAATCACGTGATATGGCACTTGTTTGTTTTGGGTGGTGCCATTTGTCATTTTTTGATGATTTACTGGTACGTGATCGCTTAATTTGTGGACGAAAGGCAGAGCACAGAAGACCGCTTATCGTAAACCGTAGATTCTACAATGTCAAGTGAAAACTGATTACGCAGAAATTTCAGCTACTCTAAAAAAACTGAAAGCATTACCACCATAATGTTTAGAATAGTCAAAATGCTTAAGATTTGAAAGGGCCGTATGCTTAGAGTGCTCAATAATCAAACTACCACCGTCAGCTAAAAAATCATTTTCAAAAACTAACTTAGGTATTTTATCGAATTGCTCTTGATTAAAATTGTAGGGGGGGTCTGCGAAGATGATATCGTATTTTTGATTGGTCTGCTCCAAGTACTTAAAAACGTCACTTTTAATGGAACTTATGGGCATTTCAAAACTTTCTGCCGTCTCGTTTATAAACTTAATGCATCCGAAATTTTCGTCAACGGCGGTAATGTTATTGGTTCCTCTAGAGGCAAATTCGAAACTTATATTTCCGGTACCCGCAAATAAGTCCAATACTGAAATCTCATCAAAATAGTAACGATTATTCAATATGTTGAACAAAGCTTCTTTTGCCATATCGGTTGTTGGCCGAACTGGTAATTTCTTCGGTGCCGTTATGCGTCTTCCCTTAAATTCTCCTGAAATAATGCGCATTACTCAAAGCTGTTTAAAATCAAAAAATAATCTGAATGCTTTTCAATCTTATAGACTGGGCTGAAATTATACCTTGACTTAAAATCAAGTAATTCAAC
>JBCCOJ010000374.1:0-2094 GCA_039025415.1 Bacteroidota bacterium
CTAAAAAGAAAAATATTCCTAAGTATTTTAATCGTTTTTTCCATACCTTATTTCTAATCAAGATAGACAGACCAAACACTACAGTTAGCCATAATAAGGGATTAAATAGGAAGGTATTCATTTATTTCTTTTATTGGTCTCAAAACTCACTTTTCCAGTCCTACACCGTTCGTTCGTCTTTAGAAAAACCGACGCCTACCAACACCAATTTTTTGGGCGTATTTAGGTAACTAGCAGCATATTGTCGGTTTTTAATTTGCTCAATCGCATCTTTAACAGGTTCGGCGAGGTCGAGCGAGAAAGTAGAGTCTTCCCGACGCAATTAAATTATATACTTGTCTCGTTTTATCAACGAAAAGCAGGTTATTTGAGAGAATATCGACGATGCTTTGTTGGCCTACGGGTAGCTTTTTCATGTAGCAAAGATAGTTAATACTGTGGAAGTGTGGATTTGGGGCTAATCATACTTCAAGTAAATAGATTTAGTTATATCAATCTCCTCGAAGACGTGGTATATTTTGAACTAAGGCTTTCAGCCTAAACGCATTTCCTTAATGCATCATTTCTCTAATATCCTTCCAGTCAAAAACGCCATCATTATTTACATCAGGATAATTACTATTGTATCGCTTCCTTTCTCTTTCGTGTAAATTGTAAAGGTATTTGTAGCCTATCCTATCTTTGATGTAGTACTGCATCGCTGCTTCATAAAGAAAGTCAATCTGTTCTTTCATGGCAGCCCTTTCAAAAGTTTGTGCCGTTTTAAGGTCTTTGTTATAATACGCTAAAAAGTCTGTAAAACCTTTGCTGGTTGTATTTTGGAAGTGGTAATTTTGATGGTTATGAACCGCTTCGTGAACGATTATATGTGCTAGTGCTTCAGGATAACGGTTATAATTATTGATGCTATTTGAAGAAGAAATAGAAAGTCTCAGAAAAAAATTCTCATCGATGGTATTAACACCGTGTTTACAATCCAACCCTATTCCTTTGACCAAATTATAGTTACCCCTATGGATTGCTTGATGTATTTAGAATAAATGGTGGGGGTAAGTAATTTGATTTTATTCAGCGCTTTTTCGACTACTTCTATTGTTTCTCTAGAGCCGTGTATTTTGATACCATCCACTTCGTGCTCATAAATCTTCTTATTTGAATCTACGTTACGTAAATTACATTCTTTTCCCGTTTTCTCCTCATTTGGTGTAGGAGAAGGGAGAATTCTTTGCTTTGAAGAATAGGCGGGAATAGCGACCGTTTCAATTAGATTAAAATAAATGGCATTGTGTCGGTGTGCGTTCCTATCTTCAGAAAATTTGAGCGCATTGAAGTTATTAATTTTGTTACGAGCAGTCTGAAATTGATTGGGTGAACTATGCTGATTCGATAAAGCCATTTCGTACAATATTCTATGCTTGCTTTCATTGATAATGTTAAGTAGATAACTTTTAGCTGATGGATACTCAAAGTTGATACGTGAAATAGATTATTGGAGTACCTGCAAATCTTGGACATTTGGCTTCCTCGTCACAGTATTAGTTTTTTCTGACGGAGCAGGATTAGCTAAAAAACGGTTACTACTCAACTTAATGGTTTTATACAAAACTAGCAGATTTGAATATACAGTTATAAACAATTAAACGAAGTTCAAATGCTTGCTGTAACTTGTTGATTTATATCTTTAATAAGACTCAGCTAGACATGATTTAGAATAGATTGTATAAGTTTTGAATAAGTTGAAAGCTTTATATAACTAGCCCTGTCTGTAACTTTATACCAGATTTTTGATAGCTAATGACAACAAACATCTATTTTTTCGTAAATTGAAGAGAACTTAAAATTTGAAAAGACGGATTTAAACAGGCGGTATACTTCAGCACTAATAATGAATAGATTATAATATTTAGCTAAAGTTGAAACGCATCATATGGTTACCCCCAAAATAAAACCACTGAAGTTGAATATTTAGTTGGTAAGAAATAAGTTTTAGTTCCGAAATAATGTTCAGCAGGAGGTATCCGATTCAAAGATTGATGCTTGCGCTCAAAGTTGTAAAATCGGAAGTATTCTTGTGATTGGTCGAAGAGCTGTTTA
>JBCCOJ010000375.1:0-2092 GCA_039025415.1 Bacteroidota bacterium
GAGGATATCCACCGCTTGATTGGTTTGACCCAAGACCTTTCTGGACGCACTGTCGTGATTTTAGAAGACATCATTGACTCAGGTAAAACACTTGCAGAAGTTTACAGGATTTTCAAAAATGAAAAGGTAAAGCAACTAAAAATAGCTACTTTATTTTTTAAGCCCGAGGCTTATAAAAAGGATTTTAAATTACACTATGTCGGGCTCGAAATACCAAATAAATTTATTGTAGGTTACGGTCTGGATTATAAGGGACTGGGCCGAGACCTGCCAGAAATATATCAACTGAAAAAAACACAACATATGACCAACATCGTGCTATTTGGACCTCCTGGAGCAGGTAAAGGTACTCAAGCTAATTATTTAAAGGGAAAGTATAATCTTATTCACATCTCAACCGGTGACGTATTTCGATTTAATATCAAGAACGAAACCGCACTTGGTATGCTGGCCAAATCCTATATGGATAAAGGAGAATTAGTACCCGACCAAGTTACGATTGATATGCTCAATGCCGAAGTTGAGAAAAATACCGATGCCAACGGTTTTATTTTTGATGGTTTCCCAAGAACCAACGCACAAGCCCAGGCACTAGATAATTTGATGGACGAGAAGGATTCACAAATCAATGCCATGATTGCCTTGGAAGTTGATGATGAAATTCTTGTAAAACGACTCTTGGAGCGCGGTAAAACCAGCGGAAGAAAGGATGATGCCGACGAAAACATAATTAGAAATCGAATTTCAGAGTACTATAAAAAAACAGCCATTTTAAAGGATTATTACCAAAAACAAGACAAGTATTTTGGGGTTGACGGAGTAGGTGCAATAGATGAGATAACCGAGCGTTTAAGTAAGGTTATTGATAGCTTATAAACGTCTAAACTTGATTTTATGATGGGGTCTTGGCAGCTGTTACTTTTAATATTTTTTGTCCTTTTTATTTTGCTTTTACCCGTTTTGGCATTGATTAGCATATTGAGAAATGAATTTAAAGGAAACGACAAGTTGATTTGGGTGCTAGTTGTATTGCTTTTGCCCTTTTTGGGTTCGATTTTATATTTTACCATTGCAAGACCGAAAACAAAGCATAGCCGTAATTGGATAGAAAACCAATAGCAGCCTATTTCCCAGTATGAATTTTGAAGCGAAGTTAAAATAAGGTCATCCTAATTCTTTGGGGATGCGATTGAGGTTTTAAATACGGTTTTGGATAAGCCGGAATGGATGGAAGAATTATTCAACTCTTATCTTTAGTGATGACGAAGTGTAACGATTGCGGGTTTCCATTGCCGTGAAAAGAATCGAAACTGAAATCGAAATCGATTCGAAATTGAAATCGAAATTGAAATTGAATTTCAAGTGAAAACTGAAAACTGCGACTGCGACTGAAAACTGAGACCAAAAACTATTAAACTGTGACAGAAGGCAATTTTGTAGATTACGTTAAAATGCACGTTTCCTCAGGAAAAGGAGGACAGGGTTCTACGCATTTACACCGTGAAAAATTTATCGAGAAGGGTGGCCCAGATGGCGGGGATGGTGGCCGTGGTGGTCATGTTATTATTCGCGGAAATTCTAATCTATGGACGCTTTTGCATTTAAAATTTCAGCGTCACGCAAGAGCTGGTCATGGAGGTCATGGCAGTAAAAGCCGCAGTACCGGTGCAGACGGTGACGATGTGATTTTGGAAGTACCGCTTGGCACAGTGGTGAAAGATACCGAAACCGAAGACGTATTATTTGAAATTACCGAAGACCAAGAAGAAAAAATTGTTGTCAAAGGCGGTCGCGGCGGTCTGGGTAATTGGCATTTTAAGAGCTCAACAAATCAAACGCCACGATATGCCCAGCCGGGTGAGCCGTTGGAGGAAAAAGACATTACCATTGAGTTAAAAATTCTCGCAGATGTTGGTCTGGTTGGCTTTCCTAACGCAGGTAAATCAACGCTTCTTTCTGTATTGACTGCTGCCAAGCCAAAAATTGCCGACTACGAATTTACAACCTTAAAGCCCAATCTGGGGATTGTTAAGTACAGGGACTTTCAAACCTTTGTTATTGCGGATATTCCCGGGATTATTGAAGGTGCAGC
>JBCCOJ010000376.1:0-1952 GCA_039025415.1 Bacteroidota bacterium
CTTTCAACTCGTCGTTTTCTTTTATTATTACTTATCAAAACAATTTTTGATAAGCTATTATAAAATTTACGCTTCGTGTTTTTTGCCTAATCGACAGATTTCAAAAAAAGCACAAAAAAAGCCTCATAAATGAGACTTTTTGATTTTAGTTATAAATAAATACTTGGTTTACCAAGTTCTTAATATTCATCTTCATTCCACAGATAGTCTTCATCTGTAGGGTAGTCAGCCCAGATTTCTTCAATAGAATCATAGGAATCGCCTTCATCTTCAATAGCTTGTAGGTTTTCTACAACCTCTAGCGGGGCACCGGTTCTAATCGCGTAATCGATCAATTCGTCTTTAGTAGCCGGCCAAGGTGCATCACTTAAATAAGATGCCAGTTCTAATGTCCAATACATTGTGTGCTGTGTTTAATTTTTTGCAAAAATAAAATTATAGTTCAGAACGTAAAGAAAAAACCAAAATATTTTGCCATACCCCATTATAATGCCGCTTGATATAACTCAAAAGATATCTAAATTGACTTGCTAGAGCCTACCAAGATTCATCAAGGGAAGGGCCAAACTATTGGAAATACATATTTTAAAAGAACGTATAATTCAAATAATATTTCAGGGCCTTCAATTTATGAAAATCAATAAAAGAACTTAATCAGTTTTTTGTGGAATCCATTTAACTTCATCAGCCTTCAAATCATGGGACAACTTTCGTGCCAGTACAAAAAGATAGTCAGAAAGACGGTTTAAATACATTAGGCTTTCAGGTTGAAAGGGTTCTGCATCATTGAGTGCACTGGCTAGACGTTCCGCTCTTCGGCAAACACATCTCGCAATATGACAGAATGACACCGTTTGATGACCTCCAGGCAAAACGAAGTGGGTCATTTGTGGCAGTTCGGAATTCATGGCATCCATTTCGTTTTCGAGCATCTTTATATCTCCGTCTGATATTTTCGGGATATTGAGTCGTTGCTTGCCATTTTTTAAAGTTGCTTTTTCAGGGTCGGTTGCTAAGATAGCGCCAACCGTAAAGAGTTTATCCTGAACGTCCATTAAAATGTTTTTATAATGAAGGTTTATGTCTTGGTCCCTAATCAATCCAAGATATGAATTGAGCTCATCAACCGTACCGTAGCTATCAATTCTAATATGATGTTTTGGAACTCTAGTGCCACCGAAAAGTGCTGTGGTTCCTTTATCGCCTGTTTTTGTGTAGATTTTCATGAGTTTTATTTAAAAAAATCTGTTTGCATTCGAGCAAATTTGAATAAACAAAGTTAAGCGGTTTTGATTATTCAGTATGGATATTCAACTAAATGAATTTTTAAAATAAATTGTTGAGGGTTAATAAAAGCTCTATTCGAAGATTTCAACAAATACGTCTTTCATGGTCATTTCATTTTCTTCACTTAAAACTCCAGTTTGTTGAAATAACATTCGTCCATTAGCAATTGATTTGTTAAAAGAGTTAGTGATATATTTCTTATAATCTTCTAAAGTTTGCCACTTCTTGTTTTCCAGACTAGGATTCGGCTTTTGAATTAGTATGGTCTTATTGGTTACTGGGTATTCAATAGAATTAAAGTAATAGTACACTTCCTTGTTTGTATCATAAGCCTCGAGAATTAGACCAGGTAAACCTTGAAGCTTCCACGGACCAAACGGCAGTGGTATTTCTGTAGTAAACCAAACCGTATAAAGACGCCCTCTAAAATCTCCTGAGGCTTTGAAACATTTTACATTACCAATATTTTTGGTTTCTTTATGAATTTTCCAGGCAATGGTTTCTGTTTTTTCTTTAACATAATTAAAGCCAATATCTCGGTTTAAAAACACCGAATTATTTAAATCATTGTAATAAAGAAATCCAGGTTTATTAGTAGATTTAGTTAAGAAAAATATGTTATTCTCGTCTTTGTCAACTCTAATATCTTCATGTATATGTTTTCC
>JBCCOJ010000377.1:0-1906 GCA_039025415.1 Bacteroidota bacterium
GCTTCCAATGTGCGCACCAATGTATTAAATCTCAGTAATCAGATATCGAACATTCAACTCTCGGAGATTTCAGAACGCACTGCACAAGAAGCCTTAGAATTAACGCAAGTAGCCTATTCAAGTGGTGCAGTAAGTTTAATTCAATTATTAGACGCACAAAACAACTCCCTCAATGCCCAACTTGCCAAAGCAGCTGCAATATATAACTTTTTAATAAATGCCATAAGATTAGAACGGAGTATTGGCTATTTTTTCTTGCTGAATACAGAGGAAAAAAATGATGCCTTCAGAAAACGTTTTTTTGATTTTATCAACAATAATCTGCGAGTGTCTTATAACTGAAACATAAAAGGTTGTTTTTAGCTGGTTGAAAAAATCAACGGTCTTAATCGGGACTTCCAGTTCTCCAATCATGCCCATACCCAAATCCTGATTAGAATTATCCAACGTCGTAATTTCAAAGGCAACCTCTTCATAAGGATGATTTTTAAAAAGTGCCTCTAATACTTTCGATTCCAAATGCGAGGAAAACGTCATCGAAATTTGAATTTCATTTTCCTCATGAAGTTCACCTTTATTACCTATCGTTGGATTTGAAGACTCGTTTCCCCTGTAAGTTCCCACACCTTCTGCATTAAAACTGCAGTGGTCGTAATTACCAATGCTGCCCGCACCTGCCGAAAAAAGGGCTTTGCGAAGATGCTCTGCCTTATTTGCTGGCACGTAGGTCGTTAATTTTTTAATGGTCGACTTTTTTGGGATTAAAATTTGTTTATTCGTTAGGTTGAGCTTATCTGAAATAATACCATTAACCCCATTTTTTACATTGTCTAATGCTGTGTGGATGGCAAAAATGGCAATATCGTTTTTTATGGCTTTTAGAACTGTACGTTCCACATAATTTTTTCCAGTCAATGATTTAAGTCCCTTGAATATAATAGGATGAAAACTTACGATAAGATTGCAATCTCTGTCAATTGCTTCATCAACAACCGTTTCTAAGGTATCTAGGGTAACCAAAATACCGCTGACTTCTCGGTTGGCATTTCCGACTAAAAGACCAACATTGTCAAAATCTTCGGCATGGGCTAGAGGCGCTAACCCTTCAAGACAGTTTATTACATCTTTAACAATCATATAATTTAAGGTGTGGCGTTTAAAACAAAGATAAAATTTTTACATTCGTCCAAATGAAGCTCATTCGCAAAATTCTATTCCCAATTGTACCAATTTATTTTTTGGTGACACTTTTTCGTAATTGGTTATACGACAAAGGGATTAGAAAATCACAGCGTTATAATTTCCCCATCATATGTGTTGGAAATTTGAGTGTTGGCGGTACAGGTAAGACCCCAATGATTGAGTATTTAATCAGGCTTTTTAAAGATAATTACAAGGTTGCAACTTTGAGCCGTGGCTATGGTAGAAAAACCAAGGGATTTATTCTTGCTGATAAGAGAAGTAACGCATCAAATATTGGAGATGAACCCTTTCAATTCTATAGTAAATTTGAAAATATTTTAGTTGCGGTCGATGCTAATAGACGGCAGGGGATTGAAAAAATAAAGTCAAATTATAAAGCGGATTTAATTTTGCTGGATGATGCCTTTCAGCATAGAAGGGTAGCGGCAGGGTTAAACATATTACTCACTCCTTATGGAAATTTATATAGCAAGGATATCGTTCTACCGACAGGTAATTTGAGAGAACCCAAATCTGGGGCAAAACGGGCAGATTTGATTGTAGTTACAAAATGCCCTAAGAATATTACTCAAAATGACAAGGATGATATCATTAAAAAGTTAAAACCAAAGGTTAAACAAAATCTATTTTATAGTTGGATTTGCTATGATGAATTTATTTACTCAAAGGGTAAAAAAGTAAAACTAACGTCTTTAATTGGTAA
>JBCCOJ010000378.1:0-1874 GCA_039025415.1 Bacteroidota bacterium
TTTATTGCTAAAAGTAATAGCTACAAAATTTACTTTACCTCCATATTTTGACTTTAAATCTTCCAGCGCTGGAAGTTCTCTCATACAAGGTGCACATCCTACAAACCATAAATTAATGAGTGTTGGTTTTCCTTCAAGTTCTTTTAGATGTATTATAGAAGATTCCATAGTTTCAAACTCAAAAAAAGGAAACTTCTTGTTTATATAGGATTCGACAAATTCTTTATCAAAAGTAACTGAGCTGTAGCTGTATGATAGAGTACACAACTTGTAAATAGTATCTGATGTTATACTATCATTAATTATTTCCTCAAGCTCTGCGTTCTTATTTTCCTTCTCTGCCTTTTCCTTAAAATCATTTTTGAAGACCTTATATTCGTTTTCAGTCATTGATTTACCATCGGCTAGATAAACTACTTTTTTGTCTTGAGCTGATAATTGGCAAATAATGAAAAGGCTCAATATAAATAGATGTAATTTCATAGGACTAAAATATTGTCTTTGTCAAATCTCTTAATGTAGTTTTTATTTTAGCTAAAACCATATAGCATCGTATTATCTCTACGAACAACCCAAATATAGAACAACTGAACAGAAGTATGGTTGTTGCAATTTTCGAATACATAAGTTAAAGCCGAATCTAAGGTGTCTAACACGTATGCTACAACTTTATTAATCAAGTTTCGTCATGGCTTATTATGAAAAATCACAAATTCTTTTTTGGAATTAGAATCAATCGGGGTACTTTTCTTTGTTCAATCGCGTGATTACATATATTCTTTAAATACAAATTTTTAGTTTAACCCAATCTCAGAAAAGAAACACACGATAGGATAGATTAAGTTGTAATCCTGTTGAAGAGACGGTCCCGGGTGAAACAAATCCGTCGGGATTGTCCTCGCCAGTGAGTTCATCGAAAGGTAGGGTGTAAGCCAAAGAAAGATAAAAGCTTTGGTAACGTAGGCCCAATTCTGGTAAAACGACGAAGCCGCTGGATTTAAAATCTGGGAAAACCTCTGTTTCCACGTTATTGGTTAGGCGTAATGGTACGTCCCCATTTTCAACCTGTTGGGTGATATATCCAACGCCTAACTTACCAAAAGGTTGTATACCTTCTCCTGGAATTTGGTAAGTGGCGTTCAGCAAAATATGGCTGTTAGTTACGGCACCTGCCACCAAAAAGCCGTTTATGGTTTCCTCGCCCACAGTGGCATTTCTTACAAATTCGGCACCAGCATAATTACCGTTATAACCTAAACCAATGGCAAAGGATTCTGAAAGGTGATAATCAAAGGAAATAAAATAACTGACGCCTGGGCCTACATTTGGGTCGTAAATGGCATTGTCGTAGGCAACTCCATCATCGCTTACAAAACCTTGAAAATAGCCTGCACCAAAAGCAAGGCTAAAATTTTTATCAGCATTTCGTCTTTGAGCCTCAGCGGTTAATTGAATGAAAAAAAATATAGCGGTAATAGTTAGGATTCTTGAAATAGATTTCATCTTTTAGATTTTAGTTAGAGATTCATTCTAAACCTTTGATTCAGATTTGATACGAATATCATAACAACCTTAAGACGAACCTAAGAACGCTAATGGACAAATGGTGGACAGATGTTTTTTTTAGAAATCAAGGTGAAGAGGTGCGCTAAAATTGAAGTGATTATTTAAAAAATAATATGGTAAGCAATGATACGCGGCAATGTAGAGGTTTAAGTAAAATAAAGAAGTAAGTAGAAGGGTACCCGGTCAATTAAGATTGTTGAATTAAGCATCTTGTAACAACGAATTAGATATCATGCTGTTTCTTATGCTATTTCCGAATTGTGATAGAATCATAAATTGAGTTTGCATCTTCTAGATAAAAATCAAAA
>JBCCOJ010000379.1:0-1874 GCA_039025415.1 Bacteroidota bacterium
CATTTTTTCAGCTATTTCTCTTCCACTCATGCCATTACGCAACTGAACCTTAGAGTATTTTGCAAATTTTCTTTTAAGTTGGCTACTTACCATCCAGCTTACCAGCGCAATGGCACCAATAAGTATATAATATCCCATCATAATTTTAAAAGCTTGAAATTTCTAATTAAAGATAGCAAAAAACGAGCCAATTTGGAAAGCTGATAATTTTGGAAAATCTGTCAGATACCTTGGATTAAGTCAGACCTTGCAGCTTTCTGCTTGTTGACCATAGCCTAACAGAGGAGGCCGAATCGAAAGTTCTAAGCAAAGGCTTCGGCGATTCCATCGTAAACAATTTCGCCGTGAACAATATTCAGTCCCTTTATCAAGGTTTTATCTTGCTCACAGGCTTTTTCCCAACCTAATTTTGCCAATTTTAAAACGTAGGGCAAGGTGACATTGGTCAATGCTAAAGTAGACGTATAAGGAACTGCACCGGGCATGTTTGCCACGCAGTAATGTACAATATCATCAATAATGTAAATCGGGTCTTCATGGGTAGTCGGTTTTGTGGTCTCAAAACAACCACCTTGATCAACGGCTACATCTACAATCACTGTACCTGGTCGCATGAGTTTTAGCATATCACGTGTTATTAATTTTGGCGCTTTTCCGCCTTTCACTAAAACACCGCCAACTACTAAATCGTGGGTCTGGATGTGCCTTCTTATGTTATATTCGCTCGAAAATTCAGTAGTCACATGGTTTGGCATGACGTCATTCACGTATCTGAGACGCTTCATATTAATGTCCATGATTGTGACATGGGCACCTAATCCCGCTGCCATTTTTGCAGCTTGTACGCCTACTGTACCAGCACCTAGTACCAAAACTTTACCAGGTGGGACACCAGGAACACCCCCAAGAAGAACACCACGTCCTTTAATTGGTTTTTCCAAATACTTTGCACCTTGCTGAATTGCCATTCTCCCTGCCACTTCAGACATGGGGGTTAATAGAGGCAGTGAGCCGTCTTCATCTTCAACGGTTTCGTAGGCAATACAAACAGCATTGCTGTTAACCATGGCATTGGTTAAGGCTTCACTAGAGGCAAAATGAAAATAGGTAAATAAAACTTGATTACTTTTTATCAACGGATATTCATAAGCAATAGGTTCCTTGACCTTTACAATCATATCGCTTTTGGCATAAACATCCTCAATGGTGGGGACAATCTCTGCCCCTACTTCCTTATATACTGCATCTGAAAATCCGCTACCTTCACCGGCCGTACTCTGCACATAAACAGTATGCTTATTTTTAGTAAGTTCGAAGACTCCTGCGGGGGTCATGCCTACGCGACTTTCGTTGTTTTTAATTTCCTTTGGAATGCCAATAATCATGATGTGATGGTTTAAAAACTAGAAAATTACAATGAATTATGAGTCTAAACAACCGTAATTTACACCGAAAGTCCACTTTTGCGGAATCCTCAAAATAATGACCCAGCTTTAAGAATTTTTCAACGTAAAATGATGGGTCAATTAATCTGTTTCAACTGAAATTTCCGCAACAATATCATATTCGAATCGAATGATAAGGTACTCAAATTTTTCTTCTGAAAATGATGCGGGGACTCCTAATCCGTATTTTAAAATATTACTATTTTCGTCGTAATAATAGGGCTCACCAAGAATCGACAAAACGTCTTCTTTTGATTTGTCTTTAAGGATATGGGAGTCTATTAAGTCATCTACGATTTCATGGCGACTGCCAGGAGCACGTTTCCATTCTTCCTCGCTAAATTTCCATTGGTTGAAATAGAATAAAGTGGTTGCTATTACGAATGCCGCAAACAAAATCAAGGCGACCTCATCAGCTTGTCTCCAACG
>JBCCOJ010000380.1:0-1865 GCA_039025415.1 Bacteroidota bacterium
TCCTTTTAATTTATTTAAAGACAAACCTTTGAGTCTAAATTAAAGACCTTTACAAAAAAAGGTTGCGATGTATTATAAGCTATCCAATAATTTTTCGATTGACGATATTGAGGATTTCGGGTACTTAAAATTCAAGTTCCCTGATGCTTATCAAAAAAGACTAATCGTTGATGGATTACAAGAGGAGGTTTTGCCCGTTATCCTAAGTGAAAATCCAGGTGTCATTGATTTTGGAATTTGGGGACTTTTACCTCAGAATTTTAAGGAAGATTGGTTTGTGTTTCAAAGTACTGGCAATACCTTAAACACGCATACATCAACAGTACTTTCTAATTCTTATTATAACGAAGTTCTTCTGCAAAGACGATGTTGTATTTTAGTTTCTGGTTTTTTCGCTTCCTATTATTCGAATGGTGAGGTATTTCCGATATATGTGTATTCAAAGAAGTTTCCAGTAATTTCACTGGCAGGGATTTATAATTTGACCTACGACGGATTTATAACAACCACCGTATTGCTCAAAAAATCCAATGCTTATATGTCCAAACTACACAACCTCAGTAAAAATATGCCCATTATCATTGGTCTTGAAAATAGAAGTAATTGGTTAAATGATGGGTATCACGAGATAATTCACAACAATAATGATGACTTTGAAGTCCTACAAATGGGTTCCCACAGCATCGCAAAGGAGTTTTATAAAAATAATATCATCTACGATACTATTTTAGAACCCGTTCAGTATGAGAACCTGACAATTAGCTTTTGATTTTTGAAATCTTCTTAATTTGTTCACGATACTCGATAGGTAATATGTCATAATACTCACTAAAAATTTTAGAGAAGTAACTCCGACTTCGGTAGCCGATAGCAAAAACAATCTCTGAAATGGTCATATCTGTATTTTTCAACATATCCCTTGATAGTTCTAGTTTTATTTTTCTTATATAATTATTGATAGATTGGGAATATAAAAGCTTGAACCCAGTCTGTAATTTTTTTGGACTAAGACCCGATTCTTCAACTAAGGTCTGGATAGTTATCGTTTTAGAAATATTGTCTAATATAAAATCGGTAAGAGCGTGAATTTTCTTAATGTCGCTTACTGAAAGTGAATGGGGCAATGGAATCTCCTTTTTGAAATTTTCATGCTCCAACATCTGCATTGCCAAAATCAAATTCAATTGACCTTCTATGGAAAGGTTTTTTATTATACCAGAACCTTTAAGCTTATTCAAGGCCTTAATTTTGTCAGCAATTTTAAGATTGTAATTACCAATATGCTTAAATGGAAGATTTTTTTCTTCTCCTTTAAAGACCGCTAATAAGCTTTTTTCTAGACTGTCAACTTGAGCGTTAGATTTTTTCATGAACTCTTTTGCGAAAACATGAATAATATTCAATCGAACCCTTTCGTTATTTGGGAAATAGTAAATGCTTTTTGTTTCGGAGTCATTACCAATAATGATATTTTGGAAACGTTCTAATTTTGTGACTTCCTGGTCAAATGAATTGCTAAAAGCTATACTTCCCTCAGAAATAAAAAGAAATTCTATTGGATTTCGTCCTTTTTCAAAGCTAAAAATGATTTTGACATCGTGGTTGAATTTAACGTCATAATCCAAAAGGGCAATGCCCCAATCAAAATGAATATTACGAATACTACCAACACCGAGGCCATTATCAAATCTTAGCACTTCCTCACCATTTGATTCTTCTATAAAGCCCTCGATATAGTTGTTAAGTTGTTCAATTATTGATTGTTTCTCCTTTTCAATGATTTCAATCGTCTTCATATTAAATCCTCCTTTTCATATTTTTTTTCTATTGCAAAATAAATACTTGAAAAGAGCAGAGATTACCAA
>JBCCOJ010000381.1:0-1863 GCA_039025415.1 Bacteroidota bacterium
ATCATCTAAATAGATTTTTGGGTTTTAACCTAGGTTTCCATCTCCATCAATATCAATTTGCACGTGGGTTTCAAGTGCTTCGAGTGTCTTTCGTAAAAGAATTTTGGTATGCTCTAATTCAGTTTCTAACTGGTTTACGCGTTCTTCCAAACTATCAGCTTGGTCTTTTTGTTTGTTCAATTCGTCTTGCTGTAACAAGTCCCAAAATATGCCCATGGTAAATAATTTTAGTTTTGAATTAATAAAGAATATTATCCATTATCCGATTGAGATTACGTTCCATTTGCTTAAATTTTGAATCGACATTAAATATCTCATTCATCTCATGGCGAAGCTCACTTAATTCTTGATTGGTGAAATCATAACGATGTATGTTTCGGTCAACCTTGTCAATTCCTTCTTCCTCAGTATCATTTGAGAATTCCTCATAGATTTTATTAAAAGTAACGGAATCAACTTTTGATTTAATTATAGCGAGCTCTTCATCGGTTTCATCTGCGTCTGCATTAGCGCAAAGCAAAAGAATATAAATTTGTAGTTCTTTTTTAGTCCATTGGTTGATGTCTTGTGCCATAATGTGCTTAAAAATTTAAAATTTCCGCAGTGATTAAAATTAGGATTTTATTCTGTAGTATCATCATTAGACTTGTTTTTTCGTTTCATTTTAATAAAACCTGTAACTAGCCTTACTCCTAATCGGGCGAAAAGGATAATTGCAATAACCATTACGATGTCTATTCCGTTCAAAATCTTTTTCTAATTGGTATTATGAACTAGGTTTAAGTTACAGATTTCTATTATGTTTTTTAATTCTCAAGCTGACTTAATGTGTCAAGCTTAACGGTTTTTGTTGGAAAGCCCATCTTCCAAAGAATGCCCAAGAAAATAATGGCAAAACCGATTCCGAGTAAAGCTTCTGCAACCAGCATGTATTTTATATTATAGTTATCTGCTATATAGCCGTTCAACGCCAGAAGATAAACAAGGGGAACGTTTCCTAAAGAGGATAAAAAGGTATATTTTGTTGAAGCGTTCTCTTTGCCTATCGCATGTATGATAACCGCAGAAAAAGAGGCGTATCCAATGCCGAGTATAAAGGCGTATACTAAAACGCCAATACAGAAATTCAAATTATTAAAAGTCGTAAAAGCCATGATTATAGCAATTAGACCCAGAGTTATTCCACTGCCAAAAAATCCCGTCCATCTTGAAAACTTGTCGCATATAAAACCTCCTACGATACAACCCAATACACTTAATATGGCACTTAGGACTCCTGTAATTAGCGCAGTAGTATCAGGTAAAACATTCCATTGATCTGCGATGGAAGACCACATTGATGCAACTGCACCTACAGCAATAGGAGTAGTCATTAGGATTGTGGTATATATTGAAATCTTGTTTGAAAAGAGACCTTTTAAATCTAAAACGATTATTTTGAAACGGCGTTTGACATCTCCTTTAATGGCGCTTATTTTTGGTAAAAAGAATAATGTACAGGTGCATAAACTGCAAAGTCCAACAATTAATAGCAAGGCCGTTAAGTAAGAGTAATGTTCGGTAATCCAAAGTCCTAAACCGCCACCAATTCCAATTCCACCTAAGTTCCCTGCTTGGTACATTCCAGATGCCCTACCTTTTTGCGAATCTTTGACCAACTTTGCCATGAATCCTCCGAGCGGTGCACTGCTAAAAGCACCGGCAACCTGGCTAATAAAAACTACTACCATCAAAATGGCCTTATTCTGTACGTCTAATGGTACTAAAATGATGGATAATAGTGAAATTGAACAAAGGCTCACAGCAATGAGATACCATTTGTTGAGCGATAGGCTCAAATCAACAATAGGAACCCAAATAAAT
>JBCCOJ010000382.1:0-1761 GCA_039025415.1 Bacteroidota bacterium
GGGATGGGCAAGCATCTGTTTTCAAAATAATGAATTTTACGATTGACCATGTGACACATCACCGAGGTCAGGCAACTATCTACCTGCGCATGAATGGCATTAAACCGCCAGATTATATCGGATGGTAAAGGGTAAAATATTTTACACAGTTCCTTTCAGAATTGTAACACTTGCTCTGTATCCGCATCAAACCTTTGAACTAATAATAGACTTGTTCGGCAGCAGCTCAATGGTCAATATGGGCAAAATTTTATTTTGTACTACGTTAAAATTTTTAGCAATAGTTACGGCTATTCCGAAAAATTTTGCCTTATACAAAACTAAATTTTATCCCATCTTGCCTCATCAGCCACAGCCGAACAAGTCTAATCATTAACTTTTTAAACATTCAAGAACATGAAAAATACAATCATCTTCTTTGCTTTTTTGCTTAGTGCAATCAATTTCACTTATGCGCAAACACCTCTGGTCAAAGAGTTGGACAGGTCAGCAGATAAGGTCTGGGAACAAATCCGCAAAATGGATAATATAGACGAAATATCTTCCTTCGTATCCAAAGTGGAATGGACTGGTCCAAAGGACGTAGGGGGAGAACGGGTCTGCACCGCCGCCGATGGCAATGGTTTTTTTCGGGAAAAAATCACGGGATTTGACGATAAAACCAGAACCTACACCTATCAAGTCGTGGAAGGTGTACCCGCCAAAAACATGAACAATATGATAAAGGTGTTGGATATGGGGTATAACCAATCAATGATTGTCTGGACATCAGATTACGAGTTTGTCGAAAACCCGAATATGACCCAAGCCCAATTCAACAATTTTCTAACATCCGCCAGAGTAGAAATGGTGGAAAATATTATTAAAATAACAAAGTAATTATGCAAAAAATAATTAAATTTTCCTTGCTTGCCCTGCTTTTTAGTACAGGGTTCTTTTTGAATGCGAATGCCCAAAGCATGAGCAAGAAATTCAAAACTGTAAAGGTCGAACTGCAAATAGATGCACCTGCCAAGAAAGTATGGGATGCTATGGTACTAGATTACGGAAAAATTTCCAATTTTTCGCCCTACATCTATTCCTCCAATTACGAAAATGGTTCCTTAAAAGGAGAGGTTGGAGCGGAAAGAAAATGCAAGTTCAACGAAAAAGGGAGTCAATGGTCGCACGAACGATTAGCAGAAATTGACCACGAAAATATGGTTGCCAGAAACGTTGTAATTGACGGAAAAAAATTACCGCTGAATTTCGATAATTCACAAGCCTTTTATCGGGTGATAGACAATGGCAACGGTACTTCCACCGCCATCTATGAGTTTCAGTTTCGTACCAAACCTGCCTTTTTAGCGGCACTTGCCAAAGGTGGATTTAAAAAACAAATGAGTGGTACCTTGGTAGGGTTAAAGCATTATGCGGAAACAGGAGAAAAAGTGACCCCGATGAACGGCAGGTACGCAGAAGTAAGAAATCAGTATCCAAAACCTAAGGTATATTAATTTAATTTTCCCTGAATAGATTTATTTTCAATAGTCTTGGTAAATTAAACTTCCAAGGCTATTTTTGTATTTCAGGATAAAAAAAGTGTTCAGTCGAGACCACTTTTTGTAAAACAAATAAGAAAAAACATGCAAATTGGCTGACTACCAATACATACTGTTAATAGCTTTGGGACAAGGGCTTTTACTGGCTTTTTTCCTGTTAACGTCAAAGTATTACAAAACAACCGCCAACCAATGGCTTGCCACAGCTTTGATATTATTA
>JBCCOJ010000383.1:0-1753 GCA_039025415.1 Bacteroidota bacterium
TAAGATATTGGTACTTTTTCCTTATCAGTATTTCTTTGGCAGCCCTTGGGGCTTTTTTATATTTAAGATATACGCCTAGAATTTATGAATCTAATGCTAAATTGAAGATTCTAAATAAAAGTAAAGGACTTGAATTGCCATCGGCGGCTTTTATATTAAATAGAAGCAATATTAATCTCGAGAACGAGATTGAAATATTAAAGTCTTCTCGCATTATTGCACAAGTTGCTAAGAATTTAAATCTTACCATGCAGTTTTACGAAGTGGGTAATATACTTACAACAGAGTTGAATCAATTACCTTTTGTCGTCGTAAAAACAATTAATGATGATGAAGTAAAATGGGCTGAGTATGAAGTTGAAGTGACTGGTGAAGGTTTGAAAATCGGTCGGTCTGGTTCAGAAAAGAGTTATTTTTTTCCTGACTATACAACTATCGGAATTACCCATGACTTGCCTTTTGAAATAAATCCCGCCCGATATAACGGTTTTTCTAAGAATCAGGGAAAAATTTATTTGATAAAGTTTAGTCCTTTAGAACATGTAGTAAGAAAATTACAATCAAAATTAAAAGTTGATAAGCTGGGTAAAAGTAGTGATTTGCTGGAGCTGAGTTACAAAAGTGAGAGTGAAACCAAAAACGAAAATATTTTAAACGAGTTAATTAATGTATTCAATGAAGACGGTATAGAGGACCGAAGGAAAGTCTCCCTTAGAACCATTGAGTTTATAGATGATAGATTTAAATTGATTGTTAATGAATTAGACTCGATTGAAACAGGAATCCAAAATTTTAAACAGGTAAATGATTTAATTACAATTGAATCTGATGCAGAACTTGGGATGTCATTAAGAATGGAGGCTGAGTCAGGAATTTTTGAAATAGAAAGTCAAATAACTCTTTTGAATCTATTAAAAGAAAGCTTACTTAATGCTGGTAGTGATTCTAACTTATTACCGGAAAATATAGGACTTCAGAGTGGTGACATTAATGGCTTAATTGGAAAATATAACTTGTTGGTTTCTGAAAAAGAGGAACTGAAGTCTAGTGCAGGTTCAAATAATCCTCGAGTTAAATTACTTATTTCCAAAATGGAGGATTTAAAATCCAACATTTTGACCTCAATTGATGTTTACGATCGGCAATTAGTAGTAACAAAAAATCAGCTTGAAAAACGAAATACGGGTTTTAAGTCAAAGGTGCAAAGCATACCCAGAAAAGAGAAGGTTTTTCTAGACATTAAGCGCCAGCAGGCCATTAAACAAACACTATATATCTTTCTGTTGCAAAAGCGGGAAGAGGCTGCCATAAACTATGCCATCACAGAGCCATCAATTAAGGTGGTTGAATATGCCCAGTCTGATGGTTGGCCTTTATCGCCAAACACAAAATCTATTTATTTAACGGCAATCATGGGAGGTTTAATATTACCTATTTTGGTCATTTATTTAATCTTCTTTTTGGACAATAAAGTCAGAAATCAAAAAGATATTGCTACTACAAATTTTGATATTCCGTTAGTCGGTGAAATCCCTAAGATTGATAAAAATGAAAATTTATTATTCCATAATCCAAATGATACCTCGGTAAAGGCCGAGGCTTTTAGGATACTAAGTGCCAACGTTGATTATATATTGCCAAGCAATGAAAAGAACAATGGCTCCGTAGTATTTTGTACGTCAACAATAAAAGGTGAAGGGAAAACTTATACCAGTATTAATTTATCTCTAGCACTTTCCAGTATTAATAAAAA
>JBCCOJ010000384.1:0-1732 GCA_039025415.1 Bacteroidota bacterium
GTACTTGCCTTTAAGAGCGGTTTTAAAAACCGAGTGTCTATAGTCAAATTCACAAGCCTGAGCATCAAAATTTCGAATTTCGTTTGTGCTTACATCTACTGCTTCACATGATTCAAAAACATCCTTCAGTTCTACGCCATAAGCACCAATATTTTGAATAGGTGCGGTACCTACATTTCCAGGAATTAAAGAAAGATTTTCAAGGCCGCCTAGATTGTTTTCAAGACAGAATAAGACAAACTCATGCCAGTTTTCACCAGCCTGGGCCTTAACCAATACTTCATTGGCTGAGGATTGTAAAATTTCGATTCCCTTTAGGTTAAGATGGATAACGAGCGCATCTACATCCTTGGTTAGTAACATATTGCTTCCGCCACCGAGGACAAGTTTTTCTAAGTTTTTATGAGTTTTAAGTACGCTTTGGAGTTCTTCAACAGAAGACACCGACACAAATTTTTTGGCTAAGACGTCAATACCAAATGTGTTGAAAGATTTTAAGGAAACATTTTTTTGAATTTGCATTATTCGGTATAAACTTTTAGGGCTTCCTTCAAAATCTTAACCGCTTTGATTAAGCTTTCTTTATTGAGAACATATGCTATTCTAATTTGATTCTTACCAACCCCCTCGGTAGAATAAAATCCTCCTGCTGGGGCGACCATTACAGTCTCTCCATTAACATCAAAATGTTCCAACAGCCATTGTGCAAAGGCATCGGCATCTTTTATGGGTAATTGCGCAATACAATAGAACGCACCTTTTGGTTTTGCGACGGTCACACCATCAATCTTTTCCAATTCTGAAATTAAGACATCCCTACGTTCAACGTATTCCCCAACCACATCATCAAAATAAGACTGAGGAGTATCCAATGCAGCTTCACTGGCAATTTGCGCCAGTGTTGGCGGGCTAAGTCGAGCTTGGGCAAATTTCATTGCGGTCTTGATAACTTCCTTGTTTTTTGAAACCATGTAACCAATGCGAGCACCGCACATACTATATCGTTTTGAGACAGAGTCAATCATTATAGCATGTTCTTTTAAATTTTCCTGTTGCATGATAGAATGAAATTTATTGCCATCATAAACAAACTCTCTGTATACCTCGTCTGCAATTAAGAACAAATCATGTTTTATGACAATTTCTGCCAATTGCTCAATCTCTTTCTTAGAATATAAATATCCAGTAGGATTACCAGGGTTACATATTAAAATTGCCTTGGTCTTTGGGGTAATCAACTTTTCAAATTCTTCAATGGGAGGTAAAGCAAAATTATTTTCAATTTTTGAAATTACGGGCACCACATTCACGTTTGATGCGGTAGAAAACCCGTTGTAATTTGCATAGAATGGTTCTGGTATAATGACTTCGTCTTCAGAATCCGTTATACTACCAAAAGTAAAGAGCAAAGCCTCACTACCTCCAGTGGTTACAATTATATCTTCGGCCTCGACACTCATGTCGTATTTGGCATAATAATTTGCAATTTTCTTTCGGTACCCATCAGACCCTTCAGAGCGGGTATAAGCCAGAATATCCAATGAATGCACTCTAATGGCATCCATTGCAACCTCTGGAGTTTTGATATCAGGCTGACCAATATTTAAATGATAAACGGTCTTTCCTGTTTTGTATGCGATTTCAGCGTAAGGCACTAATTTTCTAATCGGGGACTCGGGCATTTTTTGCCCTTTTTTTGAAATTTTCGGCATAGCATTTTATTATGGTGCAA
>JBCCOJ010000385.1:0-1653 GCA_039025415.1 Bacteroidota bacterium
AATCTCATGGTTGAAGATGTATTTGAGAAATAAATGAGCCCATCACTTGCTATATCGACATCATTGGGAATTAAAAAATCTCTTCCTTTTTCGTCTTTACTTGCCAGAACGCTGAGCTGACCCTTTTTATCAATGCTTGTAAGCCCACGTTTGGAATCACAGGCTATTAAGTTCCCGTTGTTGTCAAATGCAAGTCCCGTTATCCATGACTTGGTATTACAAAACACAGTATGCTTTCTATTGGTGCTGATTTTAAGGATTAAGCCTGTATTAAAATCATTTTTGCCGTGTACTCCTGAAAATATATTTCCATCTTCGTCAATGGCGATGTCCTCTGGTCCTTGCCATCCGTTCAAATCAATTTTGTTTGAAGACTGCAACAATGAGTTCTCAGCGAGAACCCCATTTAAATCTGGACTTTCACGAGGTGTCCAAGCTACCGGTTGAATTGAAACATATGTCTTTATTGACCAAAAAGTAAAAACCAAGAGCAATAAAACTCCAAAAAAGAAGAGCACTTTCTTCATTACCAAACTTTAAATTTTAAAACTGGGATAAAGAAAGTGTTACAAATTCAAATAAAAATTCACATTTGTTAAGAAAAGGGAACCTGTTTTCTAATTCGACTTAACGATTGAGGCGCTATCCCCAAATAACTGGCAATATGATGTAGGGGCACTTGTTGGACTATCCTTTTTTCATGGGATATCAAAAAATCCAAATAGCGCTCTCTTGCGCTTTTAGTCTGCATTTTATAAATTCTATCAATTACGCAGAGGTAGTTTTTTTCGGCAAGTATTCTTCCAATTTTTTCCAATCGAGAGGATTGTTGATAAAGTCCATATAAAGCTTCATACGAAATCCTAAGTGCAAAAGAATCTTCCATAACTTCCAAATATCCAAAAGATGGACTTTGGGATATAAAACTTGCGTAACAAGTTATAAACTGGGAATCACTTGCAAAATAGGTGTTAATTTCCTCTCCATCTTCTAAGTGATAGGACCGAAAGAGACCATGTTCAATGAAATACAGATGCCTCGCTGTTTGATTTTCCGAAACCAGTATCGTTTTACGTTCCAACCGTTGTGTTTCAAAACCATCTTTTAAACGCTTTCAATCATCAGAATTTAGTTCTATATGCTCTTTGAGAACTCTTTCAAGATTTTCCATGATAAAGAAACATTAGGTTTCGTAAAGATAAAGACCCTTAAACAAAAGAATCAGTTCTATTACGTTAAAACACTACCTATTTAGACATAAACATCTTAAAAACAGTGTTTTGCATTTTATCTCGTTCGATTTTGGGTCTTTGGACACACCATTATCAATTTGGATAAAAGAACTTTTTATGACTTTTATTTGGTAGAAAAATCAAAATTGGTCCTATTACATCCCAGCTTATACGATTCTATCAGTTATATTTTAAATACCTCAATTAACCATAAGTGCTGTAAGCTATCTAGAGGCCAAGTACCTTTAAATTCTTTTGGGAAAAAAGAAATCACCAGAATAAAAATTTTGTCCCGAGTTTACTGAGTATAAGGTGCCCATGCATCTCGGAACACAATATCCATCGGTCCAACGAACTATTGCTTCACCTTCTCCTATTCCCTGAATATTGCATGGCCTCTCCCTTTCCAAATCCATAACTA
>JBCCOJ010000386.1:0-1640 GCA_039025415.1 Bacteroidota bacterium
CAACCACGATGATATATACGAACAACTCTTAGAATTGGACGTTAAGTTCGTCATTTTTGGAATTGCAGAAGATATTGGCGTTTTCGCTAATCTCGGTGAAACGGGTGCTTCAAAAGCTTGGGATGTAGCGATTAAATTTTTGTTAAATACCCAAATGAATGATAAAAATAACGCTGATAGGGTGCTGGTTTTGGGTCATTTTGAGTTTACAGATTTACAAAATCAAATTAAATCCCTTGACCAAAATAACCCGACTGATATAAAAAAATCCAGATTTTTGGTTGAAATCATAGATAAGGAAGTTAACTATTTGGTTACGGAAATCGTTAGTGCGGGCAAAATCCCAATAATAATTGGTGGTGGACATAATAATGCCTATGGAATTATTAAAGGAACTTCACTTGCCTTAAAGAAGCCAATTAACGTCATTAATTTTGACGCTCATCATGATTTTAGGCCAATGGAGGGCAGACATAGCGGTAATGGTTTCAGTTATGCGTTCAATGAAGGCTTTTTGAAACGCTATTTTATCTTCGGCTTGGATGAAAACTATGTTTCAAAATCAATTTCAAGATTGATTAAGAGATTGAAAAATATATCGTATTTCACCTTTGAGGAGATGATGATAAGAGAAGAGCGAAACTACTTTGAGTTGATGTATAAGGCTAAAAAGTTTCTAAGAAAGAGCCATTTCGGTATTGAACTTGATGTTGATGCGATAGAAAACGTACCTAGTAGCGCCATCTCCCCTTCTGGGTTTACGGTAACCCAAGCTCGACAATTTGTTCATTATTTTGGATTTAAAGAAAGTGTGAAGTATTTACATATTTGTGAAGCTGCGCCAAACTCAAGACATGAAAAACAGGTTGGCAAGTTAATCTCTTATTTGATAACCGATTTTATAAGAGCAGTAAAGAATTAATAAAAGGCTTGAAAATCAATAGACGGTAGAAATTCTAATCGGATATTGTATGCGCTCGTACGTCAATATTGATTTTACTTTCTTTCAAGTTCTGCGCAATGACGACTCTCGCTTTCGCAAAGAACATAATAAACTTCGGTCATTAATCGATGAAGTTTCTTATCCTCCGGATTTATTTTTTCTGCGAGAATAAATTCAGATAACGCATTTTCATAATTATTGTGTTCTAAATGATAGATTCCCGAATCCAATAAATAATTGAAAATCATCTCATCTTTTATAATTGCTGACTGGTGTTTGGCTTTTACTATATTACTTTCATAGTTATCGAATTTAAACAACAGGAACGTAAAAAAAAGTACTGTTGCTAAAACAATTATAATTTCAAAATTCAGTTTTCTTCTGCCAAAGGTGTTAGATGGCTTTAATTTGAACTTCCGTTTATAATCAGTTAAAACATTACATGATGGTTTTCCTGCACTTTTAGCAAAAGCCTTTTTTGGCCTTTGCTTATAAACCCATTTCGCCATACCAAATCCCATGTAACCCATCATAGCATATCCGTTTATTATAGGTACGGATTTGGCTCATTTATTTACATCAGCATAAAAGAATTTAGTATAGTAGTAAATTGAATGTTATTTAAATCGGAATTATAGAAATTTAAACTTATTTGCTTTCCAAAGCTTTCAAACTATCTAAGCGCTTTTGCAGTAGC
>JBCCOJ010000387.1:0-1588 GCA_039025415.1 Bacteroidota bacterium
TGTCTAGAAAGCATATTGGTATAATCAACTTCCTTAACCCTAAAGCCTACGTCTCGAAGCTTGTCAAAATAATCACGTCCATAAACGCGAACGTGGTCATATTGCCCGAAAATTTCAGCACGTTGTTTTTTGTCGGTAATGCTATCATCTTCAAAGGTAAATTCCCTGCTTAAATCTTGTGGAATCTGAAAAACTCCGAATCCTCCGGGTTTCATCACCCTATATAATTCGTGCATAGCTTTCTTATCATCTGGGATATGTTCCAGAACATGATTACAGAAAATTATATCGTAACTGTTGTCTACAAATGGCAAATTACAGATATCGGCTTTTACATCGGCAATAGGGGAATTGAGGTCGGTAGTGGTGTAGCGGATGTGTTTTAATTTTTTAAAGCGTTTTAAAAAGCACTGCTCGGGGGCAAAATGCAAAACGCTCTTTTTATCTGTTTTTCCATTTTCCGCAGAGAAAAAATTAGTTTCATTTTTGAGGTATAGCCACAATAATCGGTGTCGTTCAAGACTAAGTGTAGATGGTGAAAGTACGTTATTTCGTTGTTTGCCGTAACCGTATGGAAGGAATGAACTGAAACTCTTCCCATCAATCGGGTCGGTAAATTTATTTCCAATTAAAAACAAACGTATTACCGGGATGGCCAAATAACTCAATCTGATTAATATTGGCCTCGGAACCTTATTTAATATAAACTTAAATAGTCTTTTCAAGATTTACTGACGGTTTAAAAGTAACTTAGTTTTTTGGTATTAATAATTAATAAAAGTTGTCTATATCCAACTTGTTTTGTGGTTCAAATACTAATTTCAGCAAATAATAAACTATAAAATCCCCATTTGTATCGTAATAATTAGGCGTAAGTCAACAATATCTTGAAATAAATTGAGTATAAAGATTCTTATTTATCCTCCCATTCGAAGACAAGTTCAAGACCTCCTCTTTTGAATTTTTCTTTAGGATTTTCTTCTATAAAATCAGGACCTAAAACTGGATAACCCTTAGTCAAAGTCATACCTCCATTAGTCCTATCATATACGTACATAAAATCTTGTAAGTTCACTTCCCTTAATTCTTGTTGCCTATTTTCAATTTCGCTTGCGTATTCTGATAATTCTTTATCACTAAGGCGTTCAATATTTACAATCTCCCATTCGAGTTTTTTTTCAGTATCATAAATCAACAACGGAACCCCATCAAAACCATTAAATTTCCATGGTCCAAAATTATAACGCTCCTCTATTTCAGAAGTTACGTAAGCTATATAATGTCTTCCTCTAAAATCCAATTCATAAACTTGGCATTCATAATCCATTATAGAGTCCTTTAAGGAAGTGTCAATCCATTTCATTTCTTGAAAGTCTTCGCTAACCTTAAGAATTTCACTACCAAATGACCTCAAGTCAGTTATCTTTTTTTTATAAAGGTTGGATATTAAGGATTCACTCCCATCTCCCGCCATAACCAGATTTATCGATAATGTATTCGTTATACTATCGAAATTCTGCCCTTGAACCAGTTCTTTTTCAAAATTACTTTTACCAGTAAAATAATATTTATTGTTGTTATGTTTAAA